>NZ_JBHJQI010000119.1:0-26731 GCF_042262805.1 Streptomyces sp. NPDC056361 | reverse complement strand
GTCATCGCCCTCGACGGCGCCGCCGGTGCCGCGTCCCGCACCGGCGGCGCGGACCCGGAGAGGGGCTGGCGCCTCCACCCCGAGCGGGTCCTCGTCCCCGGCGACCGGGTCGTCGTGGCCGCCACCCGCCGCGGCCTGGCCGAACTCCTGGGCAGGGGCGCCCGGAACGGCCCGCGGGGCCAGGGCGAAGGGGCGGACAACTCCGTACGAACGGAGGCGGGTTGACCGTAGGATCTGACCGCTCGCGTGCCGAACCGGCCCGCCTCCGGAGTCAGGAGTCCCTTCCTTGAACACACCGCACAGCGCCGCCGCGGGCCGCGCCCCGTACCGCATGGACACGTCGGGCGGCTGCCCGCACGCGGCGAACGCCCGGCTGCTCGCCGAGGGCGCCGTGACCCCGGTGATCCTGCCCGGTGAGATCGAGGGCATGGCGGTGCTCGGCCACGACGCCCTGCGGGACTTCCTCACCCACCCCGACGTCGCCAAGGCCCCGCACCACTTCACCGCGCTCGCCGAGGGCCGCATACCCGAAGGCTGGCCGCTGCTCACGTTCGCCACGGTGCCGGGCATGACCACCGCCGACGGGGCCGACCACCGCCGGCTGCGGACCCTGGTCAGCAGCGCCTTCACGGCCCGCCGGGTCGAGGAGCTCCGCCCGCGCGTGGAGGCGGTCACCGCCGGACTGCTCGACGGACTCGCCGAGGCCGCCCGTGCCGCCGACGGCGTCGCGGACCTGCGCCGCCACTACGCGCTCCCGCTGCCGCTCGGCGTCATCTGCGAACTCCTCGGCGTCGACCCGGTCCACCAGGACCGGCTGCACCGTCTGTCCAGCCTCGTCGTCGCCACCGACACCGGGCCCGAGGAGGCCGTCGCCACCAACCGCGAGCTCGCCGAACTCCTGGGATCCATCGCCGCGGCGAAGGCCGCCGCCCCCGGCGACGACCTGATCAGCGCCCTCATCGCGGCCCGGGACGAGGGCGGCGACCGGCTGAGCCAGCCCGAGCTCATCGGCACCCTGGTCCTGATGATCATTGCGGGCCACGAGACCACCCTGAACCTCGTGACGAACGCGGTCCGGGCCCTCTGCGCCCACCGCGACCAGCTCGCCCTCGTCCTCGAAGGCCGCGCCGGGTGGGCGGACGTCGTGGAGGAGACCCTCCGCTGGGACAGCCCGGTCAGCGCCTTCCCGTTCCGCTACCCCACCCGTGACCTCACCGTCGACGGCACCGTCATCCCCCGGGGCACCCCGGTGCTCGCCGGGTACTCGGCGGCCGGCCGCGACACGAAGGCCCACGGCCCGGACGCCGACCGCTTCGACATCACCCGCACGCCGACGGTGAAGCACCTCTCGCTCGGCCACGGCCCCCACTACTGCCTGGGCGCCCCGCTCGCCCGCATGGAGGCCGAGATCGCCCTGGAAGCGCTGTTCACCCGCTTCCCGGACCTCGACCTGGCCCTCCCGGAGGACGAGCTGACCCGCCACGCGGGCTTCGTCGGCAACAGCGTCCGCGCCCTCCCGGTCCGCCCCGGGGCCTGACGGTCCACGCCCCCCGCCGGACGTACGCGCCCCCACCCAGGGGTGGCTCCCGGTCCCTCCCCGTGACCGCGGGCGCGCCGGTTCAGCCGGTGCGCCCCCACGTGGTCACGGGGGACGCCCGCAGGGAGGAGACGAGCCGCAACAGGCGGTCCTCGTTCCCGGAGAGGCCGGCGGCGCGGAGCGCCTCGTCCGCCTCCGCCATGGGATGGGTGAGCATCAGTCCCGCGTACGGGGCGAGCTGCGGGTCGGTCAGCACGGCCTGGGTGGACTCGAGCAGCCGCAGGTACGCCTGGGCCGCCGCGCGCTCGGTTGCGGTGAACGTGGTCATGTCGGGCTCCCTCTCGACAGTTCGGCGCTCACCACCCTCTCGCACGGGTCTGACAATCGGCCTCAGCCCCGCCCGCCGAGGTGGTCGCGGAGTCGATCGAGGAAGACCCGCTGACCCGTCACGAGCAGGGGGGCGGCGGCCTCCGGGGCGAACCAGCCCACCCGGTCGATCTCCGGGAACTCGGCCGTGACGCCGGACCGGGGCGGCCATTCCATGGTGAAGGTGCCCGGCACGACCCGCGCGGGATCGAGATCGCCCTCGACGGCCCAGACGGTGACGAGCTTTCCGCTGCGCTGCCGGGCCTCCCCGAGCGGGACCCAGTCGCCGTCCGGGGCCGCGAGCCCCAGCTCCTCCCGGAACTCCCGCCGCGCGGCGTCCTCGGCGGTCTCGTCGGGCCCGTACTGCCCCTTCGGGATCGACCAGGCCTCCTCCTCGCGGGACTCCCAGAAGGGCCCGCCCATATGACCGATGAGTACCTCGACGCCCTCGCCCTCCGTGCGGCGGAAGACCAGGAGACCCGCGCTGCGTGTGTCCGGCATGGGGCCCAGTGTGGCCGAACGCCCCCGCCGGCGCAGCCCCGCCGGCCGTCCCGGTCCCGGCCGTCCCGGTCCCGGCCGTCCCGGTCCCGGCCGTCCCGGCCCCGGACGGTCCGGCTCTCACTCCTCGGCGGCGACCACCACGGGACCGCCCGCGCGGTCGACGCCGCCGGTCCACCGGTCACCGAGCCGCACCGAACGCCAGGGGACCAGCGTCCCCGCGACCCGCTCCCGCCTCAGGGGGACGCCGTCCTGGTGGACGGTCACGACCGGTCGCACGAGCCGCCGCTCCGCCCGTACGAGCAGGGGGACGGCCTCCGGGCCGAGGAGTCCGGGCGTCACCCACCGCAGGGGCCCGGCCGTCACCACCGGAACCCCGCCGGCGGGCCAGGGCCGGCCGGCGAGCCGGGCGAGGACGGCGCCGGTCACGGCGCGGCCCTCGGCGGCGGCCCGCTGGGCCGGCTCCCCGCCGTGGAGGAGGTTGCCGACGGCGAAGACGCCGGGCTCGGCGGTACGGAGGCCACCGTCCGTCAGGGGGCCCCGGGTGCCCGGTGCGAGCGGCAGCCCGAGGAACCTGACCAGCTCGTGGTCGGGGATCCAGTCGCCGGTGAACACCACGGTGTCGCACCGCAGCACGGTCGTCCGCCCGTCCTCCCCGCGGACCGCGACACCGGTCAGCCGGCCGCGTCCGATCAGTTCGGTCACGACCGCGCCGGCGAGCACCGGCACGGCGGCCCCGAAGGCCCCGGCGGTCCCGGGCGGCGCGCCGACCACCGCGGCCACCGCGACGCCTGCCTCCCGCAGCGTACGGACCGCGTGCCGGGCCACCGGGTCGCCGCCGACGACCACCGCCCGCCGCCCGACGTGTCCGCCCCGTGCGCCGAAGCGGGCGACCGTCCGCTGGAGCTCGCCGGTGGTCAGGACCCCGGCGGGCCGCGACCCGGGCACCAGCCGGGCGCTGCGCGGCCGTTCGCGGGCCCCCGTCGCCAGGACGACCGTGCGGGCCCGGATCCGCTCCGGACCGCTCGGGGCGGTGACGTCCAGGGTCAGCGGCCCGGCCCAGCCGGTGGCCGAGACGCCGGTACGGACGGTGGCGCCGGCCCGTAGCGCCGCCCGCACCGCGCGCCGCGCGTACGCGGGGCCGTCCAGGGGGTGGCCGAGGGCGTCCGCGCCGAACCCCGGCCGGACGCAGTGCCGGGGGACCCCGCCCGCGGCCGGCTCCCGTTCCAGCACCTCGACCCGGCCCGCGCCCGCCGCCGCGAGGCCGGCGGCCGCGGCGAGCCCGGCGGGTCCCGCGCCCACCACGAGCACGTCGACGGTACGGGTCACCTGGCGCCCTCCTCGTACTCCCGGCTCAGCGCGTTCAGTTCCGCGCCGCAGAAGTTGCCCTGGCAGCGCCCGCCGCGGGCCCGGGTCCTGCGGCGCAGTCCGTCCGGCCCCGCCGGCGGGATGGTGGAGGCGAACGCGGCCCGCACCTCGCCGCGGGTCACCCGCTCGCAGTGGCACACGATCGCCCCGAACTCCGGGTCGCGGGCGATGAGTCCGGCGTCGCGGTACGGCCGGGGGAAGGCCTCGCCGATGTTCGGCATGCGGACCGGGGCGAGGGGCCGCTCGGGACCCGGGTCGAGCCCGCAGTCGGCGAGGAGCCCGAGCACGTGGTCGGCGATGGCGAGGGACGCGGTGAGCCCGGTGGAGCGGATCCCGCCCACCGTCACGTACCGCAGCGCCGGGTGGGCGGCGATCCGGTAGTCCTCCTGGCCGGTGGCCGCCCGCAGGCCCGCGTAGACGGCCGTGACCTCCTCGTCGAGGAGCGCGGGGAGGATCCGGCCGCCCTGCTCGCGCAGCCCGGAGAGCCCCTCGGCCGTCGTGCCGGTGGCGGTCTTGTCGTCCAGGTCCTCGGCGGTGGGCCCGAGCATCACGTTCCCGTACACGGTCGGCGAGACGAGCACGCCCTTGCCGAGGGGGCCGGGGACCGGGAGCAGGATGTGCCGGACGAGGTCGCGGGCGAACTTGTCGAAGACGAGGAGCTGTCCCCTGCGGGGGGTGACGGTGAAGTCGGCGCGCCCGAGCAGCGCGTCGAAGCCGTCGGCGTGCAGCCCGCAGGCGTTGACGAGGTGGCGGGCGCGGAGCACTCCCCGCCGGGTGACGAGCCGGTGGTGGGTGTCGCCCGGACGCACCTTCTCCACCCGGCAGTTCAGATGCAGGTCCACCCCGGAGCGGACGGCCTGTGTCGCGTACGCCAGGGTCGTCGTCCACGGGCAGATGACGGACTCGCCGGGCACTTCGAGCGCCGCGAGCGCGCCGTCGCCCAAGTGCGGCTCCCGCACGGCGAGTTCCGCTGCCGTCAGGAGGCGGGTCGTGCGGTGGCCGTTGCGTTCCGCCTTCTCCGCCAGGCGGGGGAGGGTGGCGCGCTGCCGCTCGTCCCAGGCGACGAGCAGCGCGCCCAGCGGCTCCACGGGGATGCCCGCCTCCCGCGCGTAGGCGTCGAGCAGCCGGTGCCCCTCGCGGACCAGCCGCGCCTCCAGGGTGCCGGGTGCCGCGTCGAAACCGGTGTGCAGGATGGCGGTGTTGGCCTTCGACGTGCCGTCGCCGACGTCGTTCGCGGCCTCCACCAGCGCGACCCGCAGCGGATGGCGGGCGAGCGCGCGGGCGACGGCGCAGCCGACGACCCCGGCGCCGACGACCACGACGTCGTACGCCGCGGCCGGGCCGGCCGGCAGCGGACCCGTGCGCGTGACGCCCATCAGACCGCCCCCGGGGCGTCGCCGCCTCCGGTACGCGCGACCAGCGCCGACACCTCCGTACGGAACCGGGTGAGCCGCGCGGCCGCCTCGTCGCCCGAGATCCGCGGTTCGTACACGGCCGCGGGCTTCCACGCCGGCACGGCCTCGCGGAGGGTGAGCCCCGGGTGGCGTCCGAGCCTGGCGACCGCGCCCACTCCGAGGGCCGTGGCGTCGGGTGACGAGGAGACCTCGACGGGGAGTTGCAGCAGATCGGCCTGGGTCTGCATCAGCAGCGCCGATCGGGTCAGGCCGCCGTCGGCGCGCAGTGCGGAGGGCGGCGCGCCCCGGTCCGCGGCGGCGGCCGAGGCCAGCTCCACGACCTGGGCGGCGATCCCCTCGCACAGGGCGCGGACCAGGTGGCCGGGCCCGGTGTCGAGGCCGAGCCCGGTGAGCGAGCCGCGGACGTCACCGCGCCACCAGGGCGCGGCGAGCCCCGCGAACGCGGGCACGAAGGTGACGCCGCCGGTGTCCGGTACGGCGCCGCCGACCGCGTCGAGCTCCTCGGCCCCGGCGATCACTCCCAGGTCGGTGAGCCAGCGGACGGCCGAGGCGACCGTGTACACCTGCCCGTCCAGGCAGTGGGTCACCCGGCCGCCGAGCCGCCAGGCGACACAGCCGACCAGGCCGGAGGAGGGCCGCACGGGCAGGGGCCCGGTCTGCGCGAGCAGGAAGGCCCCGGTCCCGTAGGTGCACTTGGCGGCGGCCGGGTCGTCGGCGCTCTGGGCGAGCAGGGCCGCCTGCTGGTCCACCAGGAGGCCGGTGAGCGGCAGCGGCGGACCGAACGCCGTGGTGGTGCCGGCCGGGGTGTCGCAGTCCACCACCCGGGGCAGCCGCTCGCCGCCGAGCCCGTACAGGTCGAGCGCGGCGTCCGACCAGGAGACCGTGTCGAGATCGAGGAGTCCGGTCCGTCCGGCGGTCGCCGCGTCGGTGACGAACGCGCCCGTGAGGCGGTGGACGAGCCAGGAGTCGCTGGTGGTGACGACGCCCGCGCCGGTGGCGTGGCGGCGGATCCAGGCCATCTTCGGCGCGGCGAAGTAGGGGTCCACCGGGAGGCCCGTCAGGTGCCGCAGCCGCTCGGCGTGCGCGTCGAGTCCGGCGCAGACCTCGGCGGCCCTGCGGTCCTGCCACACCAGTGCGTCGGTGAGGGGTTCGCCGGTGGCCGGGTCCCAGGCGAGCACGGTCTCGCCCTGGTTGGCGAGGCCCACCGCCTCGACGGGGGTGCCCGCCTCGGCGAGCGCCGCCCGGCCGGCGGCGACCACCGAGTCGTACAGCTCACGCGGGTCGACCTCGACGAGCCCGCCCGGCAGGTAGCGGGGCCTGACCGGCGCCGTGCCGCTGCCGATGACGCCGCGCTCGGGGCAGAGGACGAGGGCCTTCGTGCCCGACGTCCCCTGGTCGACGGCGAGTACCGGGCCGCCTGTCATCGTGCTGCTCCCGTCCCTGGACCGCACGGTGATCATCCGATCACCGAAAGGGGTCAGGGTGCCGTCGCGGCGGTCCGGCGTCAAGCCTCGGCGGCCGTTCCCGTCAGGTCCGTCGATCTACCTGACAGTAAGTCAAATTCAGTCGTTGGCCTGATAGTTACTGTCCCGAAAGAAAGTGGACCGGTCGCATCCATCGCCCTCTATAGTGATCGCCGATCAACGGCCGGGACACCCGCCGGGGGACTGACCACCCCCTCCAGCCACCGAGGACCCATGTCATCCACACCACGCCCCACCCCCTGATGGCCGCGCACGGCTTCCGGCCCGTCTACCACCCCGCGGGCCACGACCACGCCCTGCGCAACGCCGTCCAGGACTTACGCACCGGCCGCTGGGTGGCCATGGCCCGACTGCTCGACGAGACCACCGGCTGGGACGGCTGGACCCGCCGCACCCAGGTGCTCGCCGCCGTCGCCGCCGGCACCGACGTCGTCCACACCTGGCGCGCCGAACAGCCCGAGAGCACCGCCGCCGCCGTGATGCACAGCCGCGTGACCGTCGAGCGGGCCGTCCGCGCCCACCGCGCCGGCCACGCCCGCACCAGGGAACTCTGGCAGGAGGCCTGGACCGCCTGCCGCGACGCCGCCGAACGGTCCCCCGCCGACCCGGTGCCCTGGGTGGGCCTCATCGCCCTCGCCGCCCTCGACGAGCGCCAGCGCATGGCCGAACACCGGCTCACCCCGCCCGCCCCCATGCTGCCGCCCGGCCCCTGGGGCCTGCTCGCCGAAGCCGAGAAGCGCGACCCGTACAACCGCGAAGCGCACCACCGCATGCTCCAGTTCGTCTACGCCCGCCGCTCCGGACCGCTCTCCGAGGCCGTCAACTACTCCCACTGGGCCGCGTCGGCCGCCCCCGTCGGCTCGGCCCTGCACGCGCTCCCGCTCTACGTGCGCGTCGAGCGGTACCGCCGCGAGCGCGGCCACGAGCGCGCCCTCGACCTCCACTGGGTCGCCGAGGACGCCATACGCGACGCCCGCCGCGCGCTCGACGACTGGTTCCTCTTCTGCGCCACCGACGAGGCCTCGCTGCTCGACCTCAACCACCTGGCCCACGCCCTCTTCGGCGCCCTCCGCTTCCCCGACGCGGCCCGGGTCTTCGAGGCGCTCGGCCCGTACTACACGACGCTTCCGTGGGCCTACCGGACCGCCCGCCCGGACGACCGCGACCTGGCCGAAGAGGTCTTCCTGCGCGCCCGCGCCCGCTGTCTCGCCGACTGAACCCGGCCCGGCGCCCCACCGCGTACGCCCCACCCCGCTCACCGCCCGTCCCCCCCCCGGAGGTACCCATGTCCCGCACCGCAGTCCCCGCCGAAGCGATACACGAACCACCCGCCGTCCACGACGAGGAGGCGCGGCTGAGAGAACTCGGCTACCAGCCCGTCCTCGCCCGCCGGATGGGCGGCTTCGGCAACTTCGCGATCAGCTTCTCCGTCATCTCGGTCCTCTCCGGCTGCATGACCCTCTACGGCTTCGGCATGGGCACCGGCGGCCCCGCCGTCATGCTCTGGGGCTGGGTCGGCGTCGGCCTGTTCGTGCTGTGCGTGGGCCTCGCCCTCGCCGAGGTGACCAGTGCCTACCCGACCTCGGGCGCGCTCTACTACATGGCGGACCGGCTCGGCGGCCGCCGCTGGGGCTGGTACACCGGCTGGCTGAACCTGCTCGGCCTCCTCGGGGCCATCGCCGGCATCGACTACGGCGCCGCCCTGTTCACCGGCGCCTTCCTCAACCTCCAGTGGGGCTTCGAACCCACCGCCGGCTCCACCTTCCTGATCTTCCTCGCGATCCTGCTGCTGCACGCCGTCCTGAACCTGTTCGGCGTCCGCCTCGTCAGCGTGCTCAACTCGGTCAGCGTGTGGTGGCACCTCGCCGGTGTGGCGCTCATCGTCGGCGCCCTCGCGTTCGTCCCCGACCGCCACCAGTCCGTCGGCTTCGTCTTCACCGAGTTCGTCAACGACACCGGCTGGGCCAACCCCTTCTACGTCGCCGCCATCGGCCTGCTCCTCGCCCAGTACACCTTCTCCGGCTACGACGCCTCGGCCCACCTCTCCGAGGAGACGTCCAACGCCTCCGTCACCGCCGCCAAGGGCATCGTGCGGGCCATCTGGGTCTCGTGGATCGCCGGCTTCGCGCTCCTCGCCGGACTGAGCTTCGCCATCCAGGACTACGCCGCCACCCAGGCCAGCGACACCGGCGTCCCGCCCGCCCAGATCCTCCTCGACGCGCTCGGCTCCGGCGCCGCCACCGCCCTGCTGCTCGTCGTCATCGTCGCCCAGCTCTTCTGCGGCAACGCCGAGGTCGCCGCCGCCAGCCGCATGGTCTTCGCCTTCAGCCGCGACAACGCCCTCCCCGGCTCGGCGCTCTGGCGGAAGGTCAGCGGCCACACCCAGACCCCGGTCCCCGCCGTCTGGCTCGCGGTCGCCGTGGCCGCGCTGCTCGCCGTCCCCTCGCTCTACTCCGCCACCGCGTACGGCGCCGTCACCGCGATCAACGTCATCGGCATCACACCCGCCTACGCCATCCCGATCTACCTGCGGCTGCGCGCGGGCGACCGCTTCGTCCCGGGGCCCTGGAGCCTGGGCCGCTGGAGCAAGCCGATCGGCTGGACCGCCGTCGTCTGGGTCGCCGTCGTGACCGTCCTCTTCTGCCTGCCGCAGAAGTCCCCGGTCACCGTCGACAGCATGAACTACGCGGTGATCGCGCTCGCCGTCGTCCTCGTCCTGGCCAGCGTCTGGTGGTACGTGGCCCGCCGCTCGTACGGCACGCCGACGGCGTACGGGACGGCCCGCGAGGAGGCGGAGATCGCGGAGGGCATCGTCTAGGACCCTGCGGCACCCGGCGGGAGACCCCCCGCTCCCGCCCGTGTCCGGGCCCGCACGCGCCCGTGCCCCGTGACCCGCCGACGCGGATCACGGGGCACGCGCGCGTGCGGGGTCAGGCGCTGAACTCGTAGGTCCAAGGCGCCGACTGGGCCGAGAAGTCGATGTCCGTGATCTCCAGGGCGTGCCCGTGCTGGTCGCTGACCACCCGGTGGACGAGCAGCCGGGCCGCGCCGCCGGCCGTCGTCGTGGTGGGACCCGGCGGCATGCCGACCGACTCCCGGTGGGTGATCCGCAGCCCCGCCTGGTGCATCCAGTGGTAGAGCAGGCGCAGGTCGGGCTGCCGGTGGCAGTCCCGGCCCCGCCGGTAGCGGGCCAGTTGGGGAATCTCGGTGAGCGCCGGCCGGGAGAACCACGACACCGCGCGCTGGAGGGCCGACCCGTGCGGCCCGAGCACCTGGTGCCGGTGGACGAGGGTCGGCTCGCCGGGGGCGAGGAGCAGGCGGGGCGCCAGCGGAGTGGGCGGCGGCTCCCAGGTCAGCGAGGCCCGCACCAGCGCCTCGGCCGCGCGGGGGCCGCCCGGGAAGGTCGGCCGACGGGCCGTCAGGGCGGGCCCCGCCGGTTCGGCCGCGGTCGTGTCGCCCGCGCCGGCAGCGAACGTCCCGCGCCGGTCGGTGACCACGAGCCGCTCGTCCCTGAGGAGCTGGAGCGCGCTGCGTACCGTCTGCCGGTTGACGTGGTAGCGCTGGACCAGGGATCGCTCCGACGGGAGCCGGCTGCCGGGGGAGATGTGCCGTTGGGCGAGGTCCTCGCGCAGGGCGGCGGCGACCCGGAGATAGAGCGGCGGTTCCGCCGCCGCCTCGGATTCGGGCTCGGCCATGTTCAACCCTCTCTTCGCTCAGCGTGACCGCATGGGTCGTGTGGGTGATCAATTCCTATCATTGGTCTAAACCATTTCGCTAGGGCGGCCCTGCAGAGTGGCCGAAAGGCGCACCGCGCCTTGTAATGGGGAAGCAGGTGACAGGCACGAGACCGCTGCGGCGGAAGAAGGGGGTGGGGCCGGATGACTACACCGTCGGAGCGCGCCGCACTGGGCAAGGCGGCCCGCAAGCGGGTGTCCCGCTCGTCCCACGGCCGCTGGATACCCAGCTCCCAGCGCCCCGACCCGGTGCAGGTCCTGGAGCGCGAGGCCGTGGACCGGCTGACCGACCTCGCCCCCCTCCGGTACGGCAGGATGGCCGCCTCCCCCTTCGCCTTCCTCCGCGGCGCCGCCTCCGTCATGGCCGCGGACCTCGGCGCCCAGCGCCACACCGGACTCACCGTCCAGCTGTGCGGCGACGCCCACCTGCTCAACTTCGGCGTCTACGCCTCACCCGAACGGACGCTGCTCTTCGACGTGAACGACTTCGACGAGACCCTCCCCGGCCCCTTCGAATGGGACGTCAAGAGGCTCGCCGCCAGCGTCACCGTCGCCGCCCTCCAGAACGGCAGCGCCAAGCCCAAGGCCCACCGCGCCGCCCTCGTGGCCGTCGAGTCCTACCGCACGACCATGCGCCGCCTCGCCGAGCTCGGCGAACTCCCCGTCTGGTACGAGCGGATCGCCGCCGACGACGTGCTGTCCCTGGTCCGCCACGGCGAACAGGCCCGCGTCACCGACCGGCTCGCCCGCGCCCGCCGCCGCACCAGCCTCCAGGCCCTCGGCAAACTCACCGAGACGGACGGCACCGGCAGTCGGCGCTTCATCGAGGACCCGCCCCTCCTCGAACGGGTCACCGACATCGACCGGGTCACCCTCGGCAAGATCTTCAGCGACTACCGCAGCTCCCTCGCCGAGGACCGGCGCGTCCTCCTCGACCGCTACCGCTACGTGGACGCGGCCCGCAAGGTCGTCGGAGTCGGCAGCGTCGGCACCCGCTGCTTCGTCCTCCTCCTCGAAGGACGCGACGCCTCCGACCCGCTCGTCCTCCAGATCAAGGAAGCGGGCACCTCCGTCCTCGAGCCGTACCTCGCGCCCTCCGCATACGACCACCAGGGCCACCGCGTCGTCTCCGGACAGCGCCTCATCCAGGCCGCGAGCGACATCTTCCTCGGCTGGATGACCGGCCCCCAGCAACGCCACTTCTACTGGCGCCAGCTGCGGGACATGAAGGGCTCGGCCGAGGTCGAGACCATGTCCCCCGGCACCCTGCGGGACTACGCGCGGCTCTGCGGCCGGGCCCTCGCCCGCGCCCACGCCCGCTCCGGCGACCGCATCGCCATCGCCTCCTACCTCGGCTCCACCGACGTCTTCGACCGCGCCGTCGCCGACTTCTCCGTCGCCTACGCCGGCCAGAACGCCGACGACTACGCGAGCCTCGGCGCGGCCATCGCCGCCGGCATGATCACGGCGGCCCCGGTCGCCTGACCGGCCGCGACGGAGGCGAGGGACCGCCACCCCCGTATCACCGGAGGTGGCGGCCCCTCACCCGAACGGCCCTACGCGTCGCGGCGCAGCGGCGGCTCCGCCGGAGTGTCCCGGACCGGACCGAACAGCACCGCCCGCGCCACCGCCGGCGCGAACAGGGCCGTCAGCGGGGCGGTCAGCGTGAGCGCCGCGCGGAACGGCGCCCCGACGACCGGGTCGCCCGCCGCCCGCTCCTGGACCCGGCGCAGGTACCAGCCGACCGCCTTGTCCGCCGGCCCCGGGCGCGCCGCGTCGCCGGTGGCGCCGGGCATCTTCTTGTCGGCACCCGCCGAGATGTCCCAGGCCTGCTTCGACGCGTCGAACAGGGCGCGCTGCACCTGGTGGGTGGTCGGCGTGCGCTTCGGGTCGGTGAGCGCCCGGCGCAGCGCCACCGCGCTCATCGCGGCGACGGCCATGCCCTGCCCGTAGATCGGGTTGAACGCGCAGAGCGCGTCACCGGTGGCCAGGAAACCGGCCGGCCGGCGGCCCGGGCGGTCGTACCGGCGGCGGATGTTGGCGGTCTTGCGGAAGCCGTACACCGGCGATTCCGGCTCGGCCCGCGCCAGCCAGTCGCTGATCACCGGATGCGGCAGCCGCTTCGCGTACTCCTCGAACGCGCCCTCCTCGGTGGGCGGTTCGTCGCCGCGCAGCCCGGACAGCGTCACCAGGTGCCGGCCGTCGCCGAGCGGCAGCACGACACCGCCGTACACCTGCGCGGGGTTGGGCACCAGGTAGTAGCCGACCGCGTCCGTGCCCGGGACGTCGGCGGGCGAGCGGTAGACCCGGGTGGCGTACGCGAGACCGGTGTCGAGGGTCTCCTCGTGCGGAGCCTCCGCGCCGATCCCCGCCAGCCAGTCGGCGGCCTTCGTGGACCGCCCCGAGGCGTCCACCACCAGATCGGCCTCCAGGACGCGGGTCTCCTTGTCCGCCCCCGCGCCGCGCTCGCGCAGCCGTACGCCCGTCACGCGCGAGGAGTCACCGGTCAGGCCCACCGTCTCGGTGCCCTCGACCAGCTCGATCCGCGGATCGGCGAGCACCCGCTGCCGCACCAGCCACTCCAGCTGGGGCCGCGGACCGGTGTAGAAGTGCGCGGTGGCGGGCGTCCGGCGGAACCACTGGCCGTTCTGCCACTGCACCATGTCCTCGGGCACGCCCACCTTCGGCGCCCCCAGCTCCCCCAGCTCCGCCATGAACCCCGGCAGCAGCTCGTCGAGCGCCCGCTGCCCGCCCGCGATCAGCACGTGCAGGTGCCGTCCCTGCGGCACCCCCGACCGCGCCTCCTGCCCCTCCGGATACCGGTCGCGCTCCACCACCGTCACCCGCTCCGCGTGCTCCGCAAGCACCCGTGCCGCGAGCAGCCCAGCGAGACTCCCCCCGATGACCACCGCATGACGCGTCCCCCGGTGCCCCAAGTCGTCGGTCATACCCGCCCTTTCCTCTCCCGGAACCAGAACTCCCCAGTATCCACGCCCCCACCGTCCCCGTCGCCCCCGCCCGGCCCCGCCCCGGACCCGTAGGCTGGGTCCATGGCATCCGAACGCCCCATCGGTCCCACCGGCTTCAGGTAGCTGCCAGGAGATCCCTGGCGGTCGTCACCTACGGAGCCGTATGTCACGCACCGCCCATCACATCCCCGTTTCACGCCGCCCCTTTCCGGACGACCGGCTCCGGGGCGACCCCTGGTGTTCCGCGGTCGTCCGGGACCTCAGGTACAGCGCCGAACGCCTCGCCGAGGCGGCGCGGGAACACACCAGACCCCGGCCCGAGGCCGTCCGCCGGGCCGTCGACCTCTACACCTGGCCCCGCTTCCGGCAGGACCGGTCCGTCGCGCGCTGGTCGGCGCGGGACGAGCGCAGGGCGCGGCAGCGGCTGCGCACCCGGATGCGGACGCTCACGCGTCTGGTGAACGGCACCGGCGCGACGATCGCCCGCACGGCCCCGGACACCGTGGACGTCCCACCGACGCGTCACCGGCGTGACGCGCTCTGGCTCGCCTAGGTCCTGTCCGGAAAGCAGCGCCGTCTGCCCGCAGGGCAGGGCCTGGAACAGTCGGCGAAGGCAGGGGACCGGTCGTGCCGCGCCCGGCCCCCGCCCGGGTTCCTCCCGTCCTGCCCCCGCCCCGCCCTTGCGGTCCCCCGACGCGTCACGCCTCGTCGAGCTCCGTGAGGGCGCTGGTGAGCCACTGGACCCAGAAGCGCTCCATGTCGATGCCGCCGCGCAGGACGAGGTGGCGGAGGCGGTCGGGTTCGGTGCGGCGGCGGTCGGTGGGGAAGTCGCGGGTCTCGATGGCGAGGTACTCGTCCAACTGCCGGCGGTGCAGGTCGAGGTGGCGCCGGAGTTCGGCGCGGAGTCCGGGGGCGCCGACGACGGCGGCGGCGCGCATGCGGAGGAGGAGGGCGGCCCGCATGGGCTTGGGGTCCTCCGCGCGGGCGACCCAGGTGCTCAGCTCGGCCCGGCCCGCGGGGAGCACCTCGTACTCCTTCTTCTGCCCCCGCGCGGGCACCGGGGCGGGCAGGGCGCGGATGTGCCCCGCCCGCTCCAGTTTGCCGAGCTCGCGGTAGATCTGCTGGTGCGTGGCCGACCAGAAGTAGCCGATCGACTTGTCGAAGCGGCGCGTCAGTTCGAGGCCGGAGGACGGCTTTTCGAGCAGCGCGGTGAGGATCGCGTGCGGGAGGGACATGCTCGCATCCTAGGTTCGGCCGGCCACGGTGATCACGGAGCGGGCGTCACAGGGTGGCCGCGAGGCGGGTGCCCTGGTCGATGGCGCGCTTCGCGTCCAGCTCGGCGGCCACGTCGGCGCCGCCGATCAGGTGCGGGGTGCGGCCCGCCGCGACCAGCGCGTCGTACAGGTCCCGCTTCGGCTCCTGTCCGGAGCAGAGGACGACGGTGTCGACGGGCAGGAGCTGCTGCTCGCCGTCGATGGTGAGGTGCAGGCCCTCGTCGTCGATCCGGTCGTAGGAGACGCCGGCGACCATGGTGACGCCCCGGTGCTTGAGTTCGGTGCGGTGGATCCAGCCGGTCGTCTTGCCGAGTCCCGCGCCGACCTTGGAGGTCTTGCGCTGGAGGAGGTGCACCTGGCGGGGCGGAGCGTTGCGCTCGGGCGTGCGCAGGCCGCCGCGGTTCTCGTAGGAGGTGTCGACGCCCCACTGGCGGAAGTACGTCTCGGGGTCCTGGCTCGCGCCCTCGCCGCCGTCCGTCAGGTACTCGGCGACGTCGAAGCCGATGCCGCCCGCGCCGATGATCGCGACCCGGTCGCCGACGGGCGCACCGTCGCGCAGCACGTCGAGGTAGCTGACGACGCTGGGGTGGTCGACGCCCGCGATGGCGGGCGTGCGGGGGGAGACACCGGTGGCGACGACGACCTCGTCGTAGCCGTCCAGGTCGCCCGCGGCGACCGGGGTGTTCAGCCGGACGTCGACGCCGCGCTCGGCGAGCTGGACGCGGAAGTAGCGGAGCGTCTCGTCGAACTCCTCCTTGCCGGGCACCTGCTTGGCGACGTTGAGCTGGCCGCCGATCTCGGCGGAGGCGTCGAAGAGGGTGACGGCGTGGCCGCGCTCGGCCGCCGACACCGCGCAGGCGAGACCGGCCGGGCCGGCGCCGACGACGGCGACGCGCTTGGCGAGGCGGGTGGGGGAGAGGACGAGCTCGGTCTCGTGGCAGGCACGCGGGTTGACCAGGCAGGACGTGATCTTCAGGTTGAAGGTGTGGTCCAGGCAGGCCTGGTTGCAGCCGATGCAGGTGTTGATGGTGTCGGCGCGGTCGGCGGCCGCCTTGGCGACGAAGGCGGGGTCGGCGAGGAACGGCCGGGCCAGCGACACGAGGTCGGCGCGGCCGTCGGCGAGGATCTCCTCGGCGACCTCGGGCGTGTTGATGCGGTTGCTGGTGACCAGCGGCACGGAGACCGCGCCCATCAGCTTCTTGGTCACCCAGGTGTACGCGCCGCGCGGCACCGAGGTGGCGATGGTGGGGATGCGCGCCTCGTGCCAGCCGATGCCGGTGTTGATGATCGTCGCGCCCGCGGCCTCGATCTCCTTGGCGAGCTGGACGACCTCCTCCAGGGTGGAGCCGCCGGGGACGAGGTCCAGCATGGACAGGCGGTAGACGAGGATGAAGTCCTCGCCGACCCGCTCGCGGATCCGCCGGACGATCTCCAGGGGGAAGCGGACGCGGTTCTCGTAGGTGCCGCCCCAACGGTCGGTGCGCTGGTTGGTGGCGGCCGCGATGAACTCGTTGATCAGGTAGCCCTCGGAGCCCATGACCTCGACGCCGTCGTAGCCGGCCTCCTTGGCCAGCTCGGCGCAGCGGGCGTAGTCCTCGACGGTCTGCTCGACCTCGGCGTCGGTCAGCTCGTTCGGTACGAAGGGGCTGATCGGCGCCTTGAGCGCGCTGGGGCCGACCAGGCCGGGGTGGTAGGCGTACCGGCCGAAGTGCAGGATCTGCATCGCGATCCGGCCGCCCTCGGCGTGCACGGCGTCGGTGATCAGGCGGTGCTCGGCGACCTCATCGGCGGTGGTCAGCTTGGCCCCGCCGTCCCACGGCCGCCCGGCCTCGTTGGGCGCGATGCCGCCGGTGACGATCAGGCCGGCGCCGCCCTTGGCCCGCTCCGCGTAGAAGGCGGCCATGCGCTCGAAGCCGTGCTCGGTCTCCTCGAGGCCGACGTGCATCGAACCCATGATCACCCGGTTGGGCAGGGTCGTGAACCCGAGGTCGAGCGGGCTCAGCAGGTGCGGGTACGGGGTCATGGGGGCGCCTCCTCGCGCAGGATCGTCGACCTCAGTTCTAGGGGACCCCCTCTCGTTATGCAACTAGTTGCAGAAGATTCGGGACGTGACGTCTACTACTCGGTAACCACGGGGGCTGCTCGTGACCGCGGGGGCTACTTGGCAACCACAGGGGCTGCTCGGCAACCACGGGTGCTGCTTGGCAGCCACGGGGACCGCTCGGTGACCACTGGTGCCGCCGCTCAGGAAGGCGAGCCGCCCACCGCGTGTGCCCCGACCCAGGCGTCCAGGTCCTCCGGCGTCCGGGGCTCCGGGGCGTCCGGGGCGAGCAGGCCCCGCGCGCGCAGGAGGCGGGCCACGGCGGTCCCCCAGGGCCGGCGGAGCCTGGCGTCCGCGAGCAGGGCGTCGTCGGCGAGGAGCTCGGCGACCGGCCCCGTGCGGAGACCGGAGGGAGCGAGGACCGCCGCCTCGTCGGCCCAGCGCAACGCCAGGTCGACGTCGTGCGTCGCCATCACCACGGTCGTGCCCGACGCGCGGAGCCGCCCGAGGGCGTCGAGGAGCATCTCCTGCCCGTGCGGATCGAGGCCGGCCGTCGGCTCGTCCATGATCAGGACCCGGGGCCGCATCGCCACGGCGCCGGCGATGGCGGCCCGCTTGCGCTGCCCGTACGACAGCAGGTGCGTCGGCCGGTCCGCGAGCGCCACGATGTCCAGCGCCTCCAGCGCCTCGCGCACCCGGAGCCGCACCTCCTCCTCGGGCAGCCCCAGGTTCATCGGCCCGAACGACACGTCCTGGCCGACCGAGGCCGCGAACAGCTGGTCGTCCGGGTCCTGCACCACGAGCTGCACGGTGGTCCGCAGCCGGGTCAGCCCCCGGCGGTCGTACGCCACCTCCGCACCGTCCAGGAGCAGTGACCCGCTCCCGCACCGCAGCCCGCCGCTCAGCAGCCGCAGCAGCGTCGTCTTGCCGCTGCCGTTGCGGCCGAGGAGCGCGACGGCCCGCCCCTGCGCCACCGCGAAGTCCACCCCCGACAGGACGGCCGGCCCGTCCTCGTAGGCGAACCCCGCACCCACCAGCTCCACGACGGGCTCCGCGCCCCGGGGCGTCGTCGCGTTCTGAGGCGTCGTCGTGTTCTGAGACGTCACGGAAGGAGCCTTTCCAGTACGAAGGTGAGGGCGACGAGCCCCCCGAGCAGCACGGCCGTCGCCGCGAGGAACCGGCGGGAGATCCCGCACGCGGGCACGAGCACCCGCAGCGTCCCGTCGTAGCCCCGCCCGGCGAGCCCCGACTGCAGGCGCTGCGCCCGGTCGAAGGCCCGGACGAACGTGGTGGCGCCGAGCCCCGCGAGCGAACGCCAGGTCGCGGCCCGGGTGGTGTGCCCCAGCCGGGCCGCCTGGGCCTGCCGGATCCTGGACAGCGAGTCGAGCAGCAGGAAGATGATCCGGTACATCACGAGCGCCACGTCCACCACCGGCGCCGGCACCCCTGCCCGGACCAGCCGGGGAAGCACGTCGGACACCGGCGTCGTGAACGCGAACAGCAGCACCCCGAGCGAGGCCGACGCGGTCCGCAGCAGCAGCCCGCCCGCGTGCGCCGGGCCCCCGGGCGCCAGTGCCACGATGCCCCGCGCCCCGCCCACCTCGAACAGCAGGGGGACCGCGCCCGTGACGCAGAACCCGAGCGGAACGCGAAACGCCCGCCACAGCTGACGGCCCGGCACGCCGGCCGGCCCGAGGAGCACCCCGAGCGTCACCGCGGCCACCAGCACCGCGCCCGGCCACGGCGGCAGAGCCACCGCGCACAGCGTCAGACCGAAACCGAGCAGCGCCTTCTCGGCAGGATGGCGGGAGCGCCAGCGACTGCTGTGCGCCGCCGCGTCGATGGGCAGCATCGGCGACTACGCGTCCCGCCCGTCGACGGGCCGGGCAGCGGCCCCCGTGCCGCCCTCGTCCGCCGCCGCTCCGTCCGCCGCCGCTCCGTCCGCTGCCGCTCCGTCCGCTGCCGCTCCGTCCGCTGCGGCTCCGTGCGCCACCGCTCCTTCCGCCTCGGCCATGGCCGCCGCGGCCCGCGCCTCCCCCTGCCGGCGGCCGCGCCGCAGGCCGAAGTAGTACGCCAGGACACCGGCGCCCAGGGCCGCCTGGAGCGCGAAGAGCGCCGACTCGATCTCGCCGGACGGCGGCTCGTACAGGGGGCTGAACCAGGGCTTGTAGTCGGGATCGAGTTCGGTGATGGCCGTCTCGGCCTCCCCGTCGGACCCGCTGAACGGCTGCTCCTTGTGGTCGCCGAGACCCAGCGCGAGCGGCAGCACCGCGAGCGCGACGACGACGAGCAGCAGCAGTCCGTTGATCCTCGCGTTACGGCTGATCTTGACGCTCATCGCGCGGCCGCCTCCTTGTCGAGCGCGGTCCGCGGCCGGGGGAGGACACCCAGCCGGGTCAGCTCGCCCTTGCTCGACTGGCTGAGCAGCCGCATCACGAGCACCGTGAGCAGGCCCTCGCTCACCGCCAGCGGAATCTGCGTCACCGCGAAGATCCCGCCGAACTTGGCCAGCGCGCCCGGCACTCCCGTACCGGCGTCCGGGAACGCGAGCGCCAGCTGCACGCTCGTGACGCAGTACGTGGACAGGTCGGCGACGAACGCGCCGAAGAACACGGCGACCATCAGCGGCGTACCGAACCGGCGCAGCAGCCGGTACGTCCCGTACCCCGCCCACGGCCCGACGACCGCCATCGAGAAGGCGTTGGCGCCGAGCGTGGTCAGGCCGCCGTGGGCGAGCAGCAGCGCCTGGAACAGCAGGGTGATCGTGCCGAGGACCGCCATGATCGGCGGCCGGAACAGGATCGCCCCCAGACCCGTACCGGTCGGATGGGAACAACTCCCCGTCACCGAGGGCAGTTTGAGCGCGGACAGGACGAACGTGAAGGCGCCGGAGGCGCCGAGCAGCAGCGTGGACTCGGGGTTGGACCGCACCTCGCGGGTCAGCGCGCGGACCCCGTGGACGACGAACGGGGCGGCCGCGACGCCCCAGGCGGCGGCGTGAGCGGGGGGCAGATACCCCTCGGCTATATGCATGGTCGGGAGACCCTCTCCAGCACCTCGTGGATGGACAACGCACCCTGGCCGGTCTCCTGGCTGACGGTCATGCCGTCCGACTCCGCCTTCCCACACCGCGACGGTCTCCCGCCGCGGTCCAGTGGCTTCCCCGAGGGTGTTCCCCGCGGGGGTGGAGCCGGACCTCCCGATCACAGTGGCGAGGGCCGCACCGGTACTTCACCGGTTTCCCGTACACCAAGGCCCTGCGACATTAGTGGGTTGACCTGCTGCATCACAACACGGCCGCCACCCGCCGCGCCCCCTCCGTCACTCCGCGCACTCGCCGCGCGGGCTCACTCCTTGCGGTACGCGTACGCCTCCGAGGCCGCCGCCACCACCGCGTCGAGGTCCCCACCCGCGCTCGCCGTCACCAGCGCCGCGACCGCGCCCTCGACGAACGGAGCGTCCACCAACCGCGCACCCGCGGGCAGTTCGTCCCCCTCGGCGAGCAGCGCCTTCACCGTGAGCACCGCACTCCCCAGATCGACCAGGAGCGCCACCCCCGCCCCCCGGTCCACCGCCTTCGCCGCCTCGGCGATCAACTCCGAACTCGTCCCCAACCCCCCGTCCGGCGTTCCCCCCGCCGCCGCCACCGGCGCGAGCCCCCCGCCCCCCGCAAGCCCCCGCGCCAGCTCCGCCACGGCCACCGCGACCGCCGCACTGTGCGACACGAGCACGATGCCGACGGACGCGGAGGCGCCGGGCGTCGAGCCGGTGGACGTCGAGGCGTCGGACGCGGAGGCACCGGACGCCGAGCCGCCGGACGCGGACGCGCCGGGTGCCGAGCCGGTGGATGCCGAAGCGCCGGGCGTCGAACCGTCGAAACCGCCGGTCGCCGTGCTCACGACGCCCCCTCGGTGCGCGCGGTCGCGGCCAGCGTCGAGAACAGCAGCGCCGACGACGTCGCCCCCGGATCCTGGTGCCCGACCGACCGTTCGCCGAGATAGCTCGCCCGGCCCTTGCGCGCCCGCAGGGGTACGGTCCCGAGGGCACCTTCCTCGGCGGCCGCGGAGGCCGCGCCGAACGAGGTCCGCAGGCCTTCCACGGCCGGCACCAGTGCGTCCAGCATCGTCTTGTCGCCCACCTGAGCCCCGCCGAGCTGGGACACGGCGGCGACGCCCGCACCCAGCGCCTCGGCGAGCTGCGTCCGGTCGAACCGCTCGTCCTCGCCGAGGGTCTTGCCGGTGCGGCGCAGCAG
This sequence comes from Streptomyces sp. NPDC056361, assembly GCF_042262805.1. Lineage (NCBI taxonomy): Bacteria > Bacillati > Actinomycetota > Actinomycetes > Kitasatosporales > Streptomycetaceae > Streptomyces > Streptomyces sp. NPDC056361. The sequence goes on along the minus strand of NZ_JBHJQI010000119.1, from coordinate 5,793 downwards.
CGTTCCGTAGAGGGGCCCCGACGCGCCGCCGACCGTGGAGATCAGCTGCCGTCCGGCGGTGGTGAGCACGGCGCCGGGTGTCGTCGGCGGTTCCTTGGCCAGCGTCTCGGCCACGGCGGCGAATCCCCGCTTGAGGTTGGCGCCGTGGTCGGCGTCGCCGATCGCCGAGTCAAGCTCGGTCAGCCGGTCCGCCTCGCGCTCCACGGCCTCGGCGACCGCGGCCAGCCAGCGCACCAGGAACTCCGCACCGAACGTCTCCGTCATGCCCTCTCCCACTCCCACTACCTCGCCCACTGCCTCTCCCTCGCCCGTTCCCGTGTCCGCCGGTGTCCCCACGGCCCGGCTCACCGGCCCCAGCGCAGGGCGGGCGTCTGCACGGGCGCGTCCCACAGCCGCAGCAGTTCGTCGTCCACCTCGCACAGCGACACCGAGCAGCCCGCCATGTCGAGCGAGGTCACGTAGTTCCCGACCAGCGTCCGCGCCACCGGCACGCCCCGCTCGGCGAGCACCCGCTGCACCTCCGCGTTGAAGCCGTACAGCTCCAGAAGCGGCGTCCCGCCCATGCCGTTGACCAGCACGAGCACCGGACCGGTGGGACCCAGGTCCTCGACGACGGCGTCCACGGCGAAGTCGGCGATCTCCCGCGACGTCATCATGGCCCGGCGCTCCCGGCCCGGCTCACCGTGGATGCCGACGCCCAACTCCAGCTCCCCGTCCGGCAGGTCGAAGGTGGGACTGCCCTTCGCGGGCGTGCTGCACGCGCTCAGCGCCACGCCGAAGGACCGCGACCGCTCGTTCACCCGGCGGGCGATCGACTCCACCCGCTCCAGCGGCGCGCCCTCCTCGGCCGCCGCCCCCGCGATCTTCTCCACGAACAGGGTGCCACCGGTCCCGCGCCGCCCCGCCGTGTACAGACTGTCCGTCACCGCCACGTCGTCGTCGACCAGCACCTTCGCGACCTGGATGCCCTCGTCCTCCGCGAGCTCCGCCGCCATCTCGAAGTTCAGCACGTCCCCGGTGTAGTTCTTGACGACGAACAACACCCCGGCCCCGCTGTCCACCGCCGCCGCGGCCCGCACCATCTGATCGGGCACCGGCGACGTGAACACCTCCCCGGGACACGCCGCCGCCAGCATCCCCGGTCCCACGAACCCCCCGTGCAACGGCTCGTGCCCCGACCCGCCCCCGGACACCAACGCCACCTTCCCCGCCACCGGCGCGTCCCGCCGCACCACGACCCGCCGCTCCACGTCCACGGTCAGCTCGGGATGCGCCGCCGCCATCCCCCGCAGCGCATCGGCGACGACGGTCTCCGGAACGTTGATCAGCATCCTCACGGGTATCTCCTCATGAATCCAGCAGGCAAGCCGATGGGTAGGGTTTTTGCAGGTCAGGGTAGGTGAGAAGAGTTGTGGATCTTGGCGGTTCTCGGCCTGGAATGGCCCTTCTATGTGGTGCTGGTGCTGAGCTCATGCCGACTTTTCTGACGATAGATCAGTTCAGGTTCGTGTCGATGGGCTTTGCACGTGCGCAGCATGGCGAAATTATCGACGCCCGACCGCGTACCCGCACAGGTGTGGAAGTGGTCAGGAGTGTCGGCGTCCGGTGACACGGTGGGCTGGAGGAAGCATCCGTCGACAGCGGAGGCGCCCTGGGCGGGATGACTCCCGCCCGGGCGGAGGCGGCAGAGTCGGCGACTGGGTCGAGGTGAACACGTCGAGTTCGCCTACACGCCCACCGACAGCTCCTGGCTGAACCGCATCAAGGCCCAGTTCACCGCCCTGCGCTACTTCAGCCTGGACACCACCGACCACCCCACCCACAAGGCTCAGGGCGGCACGATCCGCCGCTACATCCGGCGAAACGGGCACGCCGCCGACAAGCGCCTCCCCACCGTGATCAACAGAGCCGGCGTCGCTTGACGCAGCGCCAACGCCACATCGTGATGCCGCCACCTGTCAGTTACTGCGTACTGCCGTCGTCGAGTCCCGCGATGACTCTGATGTCTGCTTCGGACATGCCCAGAACCTTGGCGATCTCCTGGATGAGAAGCGGCTCCGGGTTATGCCTTCCGCTGCGAAGCATGTGGATGGTGGACATCGAACGTGCGGTCTCCCTTGCCATCCTCTTGACCGGAATCCCGCGCAGGTCCATCAACCCGGTGAGCACCCTCCCGAACGGATGTGGCTCCAGCCGACCGGCAGGGGCAACGGCAGGACCGAGGACCACGTCGTCGATCTTGGCTTGAAATCGGATCAGTCGGTCATCCGTAAACCCGACCTTCGCGACGAAGGGCAGGCTCTCATCACCGCCGGAACCAACCGTGCCCGGCACTGACACCTCAGTGAACCTGGAAGGGTGACCATGGCGATCACTCCCGATCTCCAGGGGCAGACCTGGTTCGACGTGGCTGACCTTCCAGTCGCGGTTCCACCAGGGATGGTCCTGTAGTACTTCGTTGAAGAAAGGGGGAAGGACGGCGAGATCCACCGGGTCCGGAGGGTTCTTCTGACCTCCCCAGATGATGCCGGGCCAGTAGGTCAACGCCGCGATCACGTCCACCGTCAGCATGCGGTTGGCAATCCCCATGTCCGTACTCTCCCCTCAGCCGACAGAGCGACCTGCCGAGACCGGGCAAACGTTGGCTGACGCGGCACTATCGGTCCGCTACGAGGCGACCGTCCTCACAGTGGCCATCGGCGAATGGCTGTGACCAGCACACATCAAGCGCGTCCAAAACAAGCCCGCAGGCATGGAGGTGCTCTCATTCCACGGCAGCATCGAGGAGAATCTGCGCCAGCTCGCGCGGCTGGGAGAACATCGGCCAATGGCCGGTGTCCATCTTGACCAGCCGCCAGCGCTTGCTGTTCAGCAGCTCGGCCACATCTTCGTCGGGCTCGGCGTCGTCTGGCTCGGCCCCCGGCATCACGCACAGGATGTATGTCGCCGGAAGTTCACCGAGCGGCCCCGCCAGCACAGCGGGCTCGGTCAGCGTGGCACCTGGGTGAGGCGTCGAGCCACGCACGAGGCGTGCGATCTGCTCATCGGTGAGACCTTCGCCGTCGTAATGAGCAGCTGGCGCGAGCGGCCAGAACCCTCCGTTCTCGGCGATCGATGCCTCCACTGCCGCCCCACCGTCCGGCCAGGCGGAGACAAACGACTCGCCGTCAGTTGGAACACTTGAGTCGACGAACACCACGCGGGCCAGTCGGTCACCGATCCGCTCCGCGGCCTGACCGACCGGGATGCCCGAATAGCTGTGACCCACCAGGACTACGTCACGCAGACCCTGGCGTTCCACCTCGGCAACGATGCCCTGGACGTGAGTCGCTTGCCCCGCCGGTACACCCCGCTTGTCAGCAAGACCGGACAGCGTCAACGGATGGACGCCGTGGCCGGCCGCACGCAGATACGGCACCACGTCGCCCCACGCCCACGCCCCGAGCCGTGCACCTGCAACCAGCACGAAATTCACCATGCCCGCACCGTAGCCGGGCAGCCTGACGATCCACTAGACGAGTCATTCCGAAGTGATCGTGATCAGCTTGTCGATGGGCCAAGGGGCCATTCGACGGCCTGCTGCTGGCCCGTGGACATGCATGCCTCCTGCGCCAAGGCGGGCTTTGCATCCCTCGAGAAGCCGGCGAAGTAGATGACGTTCGCCGCACGATGGAGGCCGGAGCTGGTGCTGCTTGTCCCGGGCCGCTCACGGCAGCTGCCGAATCCCTCCCCGGGGTTCAGCTTAGCTGGTCGCGCACGAGATCAAGGAATGCCTGTCGGCTCGGATGTATGTGCGCCCAGACCTTCTCATCCTGTGGCTCTCCCGGGTCTTCGGGGCCCTTCCTGATCACCTCCTGTACTGCCCACGCGAGGCTACGTGCCGCTTCGCCGACCTCGGACGTGCACAGTACGTGGATCGTCTTCTGCATCACCCACACCCTGTCAAGGACCTGCCTTGCCCTGGCCGTCCACTGCTCGTCAGCCAGGTTGTGGTGATACCGATCCACCGCGACTCGTTCAGCTTCCTGCACCGCAGACAGAAATTCGATGAGGTGAGTGAGACGCTCGTTGCGGCGCGCCTCGGCAAGTTCACGAACATTGCGGCGCGCCTCGCCGCGTTCCAAGGCGCGTCCTGCCGAGCGCTGGGCCAGCATTGACATGAGCCCGCCGAGCAGGACGCCGATGAGCGGCGCAAGCGTTGTCCACACAACGTCCGACTATGACACACCGATGGCATGAACACGGCACGAGGTTCGGGCAATCCCGGGCCGGGACCGGGACGCGCAGACGGCCAGGTCGTCGCAGCCTGCGACAACGGCGCAGCAGACGGCGGAAGATCTGAGATCACACTGCGCCTGGCCGACCGCCTCATCGCCGCGGGTAAGGACTTCGAACTGCTCGTCGTCCCCGGCGCCGAGCGCACGTTCATCGACCACCTGGCCTACGTCCGCAAGTGCTGCTGGGACTTCCTGGTGCGCGAGCTGATGGGCACGCAGCCGCCCGCCCACTGCCCGGCCCCCATCGCCATCAGCCCGAGATGCTCGCCGAACTGTTCGCCTGATCGCGACACCGCGGACGAGGAACCTGCCGGGCTGGACGTCTCGGTGGACCAAGCGCACAAGGCGGTCCTTGATGCCTTCGCCGCGTGGCAGCTGTCGTCGGGGAGCAGCGGTGAGGACGTGCCGGCGCAGCGGCTCGTGCGTCTGCTCGCCGAAGAGCGCAGGTGAGGCAGCGGCACGTTGAGGCCGCCCAGGGAGTGCAACGGGAAGGGAACACCGTGGCGGACGAGCAGGAGCCGGCTGGGGATCTTCCCGAGGACCTCTCCATGGCGGCAGAGGACCTATGGCCCTCTCAAGTCCTTGGCATCGCTGCCGTGGTCTGTCCTTGTGGTGGCAGCTGACGCCTGTCAGGGATGCGTACGAAGACGACTGGTGGTCGTCAAGATCCCGTCAGGGGCCGGCGAGACGTGTGGGGACGCGGGCATAGCTTCGAAGCCGTGCCGGATCGCGGTTACGCGACCGGCAGCTGTCCATCCGTTTCGAGGTTCCTCAAGGAGCGCCTCATGTGCCTCTTCCAGTACGACGACGATCCCGAGCCCGAGGAACCCGACCCGGCCGGGCCCTTGTACGTTCCGGTCCGGCCGGGAACACGCGCGATGGCGGTCCGCCTCTTCCGCACGCCGCTGGGCAGCCGTACCGCCGTCGGATTCACCACCGCGGAGAGGCTGACCGCCACACTCGGCGCGGAGCAGCCTTGGATCCGGCTCTCGGAGCCGGTCCTGCGCTCGTTGGCCGCGCCGCTCGGCGCAGAGCTGCTGACCGTCGACCCGACGCTCACCGCACCCGCGGTCACCAGTACCTCGGCCTCCGCCCTTGCGTCGCGGATGGGGCCGGCCGCCCGCGAAATCGGCCAGGCGGCCCGGACCGCCTGACCGTGCTGCACACCACGCCCCGCCGGTTCCGCCACGACGAACCGGCGGGGCGCGGTCATGGCCCGGACGGTGTGGCCGGACTGGCCGCGGCGGCTGCCACGACGGGGCTCGCGGGCTGACCCCGCGCGTCAGCCGACGTGGACGCGGGGGCGCAGGTTCCGGTCGGGTTCGGCTTCGCGGAGGACTTCGCGGGTGACGGGGGCGACTTCGCCTTGGCCGAGGAGGAAGAAGCGGAGGAAGTTGGCGAAGGGGTTGCCCTCGGTCCATTCGAAGTAGACGTGGGGGCGGGTGCCGGTCAGGTCGCGGGCGTGGAGGAGGAGGGCGGCGAGCGCGTTGGGCACGGAGGAGGATTCGACGGTCAG
>NZ_JBHJQI010000118.1:0-26970 GCF_042262805.1 Streptomyces sp. NPDC056361 | reverse complement strand
GCGCCGCACCTCCCGTGCGGCGCCGGACGTGCCTCATCACCACCGGGGAGGAACCGCAACATGGGCGTCACGCTCGCCAAGGGAGGCAATGTCTCCCTCTCCAAGGCCGCACCCAACCTCACCAAGGTCCTCGTCGGACTCGGCTGGGACGCGCGCTCCACCACCGGAGCCCCCTTCGACCTCGACGCCAGCGCCCTGCTGTGCCAGGCCGGCCGGGTGCTCGGGGACGATTACTTCGTCTTCTACAACCAGCTGCGCAGCCCCGAGGGCTCCGTCGAACACACCGGCGACAACCTCACCGGCGAGGGTGACGGTGACGACGAGTCCCTGATCGTGGACCTCGACAGGGTTCCGGCGCACTGCGACAAGATCGTCTTTCCGGTGTCGATCCATGACGCCGACAACCGCGGCCAGAGCTTCGGCCAGGTCAGCAATGCTTTCATTCGCGTCGTCAACCAGCTGGACGGTCAGGAACTCGCCCGGTACGACCTCTCCGAGGACGCGTCCACCGAGACCGCGATGATCTTCGGCGAGCTCTACCGCTACAACGGCGAATGGAAGTTCCGGGCAGTGGGTCAGGGGTACGCGTCCGGGCTCCGGGGCATCGCTCTAGACTTCGGGGTCAACGTTTCGTAAAGCCATGAATTTCACGATGGGGTAGACAGTGATTCTGAAAACCTTCGGCTGGTCGTTCGCGATCACTGTGCTCGGCTTGATCGCCGCGGTGCTCTACGGGGGCTGGGAAGCCTTCGGCATCGTCGCGATCCTCTGCGTCCTCGAGATCTCGCTGTCGTTCGACAACGCGGTGGTCAACGCCGGAATCCTGCAGAAGATGAATGCCTTCTGGCAGAAGATCTTCCTCACGATCGGCGTGCTCATCGCCGTCTTCGGCATGCGGCTCGTCTTCCCCGTCCTGATCGTCGCCGTCAGCGCGAAGATCGGCCCCATCGAGGCCGTCGACCTCGCGCTGAACGACGCCGACCGCTACCAGGAACTGGTCACCGACGCGCACCCGTCCATCGCCGCGTTCGGTGGCATGTTCCTGCTGATGATCTTCCTCGACTTCATCTTCGAGGAGCGTGACATCCAGTGGCTGCGCTGGATCGAGCGCCCGCTCGCCAAGCTCGGCAAGGTCGACATGCTGTCGGTCTGCATCGCGCTCGTCGTCCTGCTCGTCAGCGCCATGACCTTCGCGACCCACGCCCACCAGCACGGCGGCACGCACGTCGACAAGGCCCAGACGGTCCTGATCTCCGGCATCGCCGGCCTCATCACGTACCTCGTCGTCGGCGGTCTCTCCGGCTACTTCGAGAACAAGCTGGAGGAGGAAGAGGAGCGCGAGCACGAGGCCGAGGAAGAGGCCAAGCGCAGCGGCAAGAAGGTTTCCGCGATCCAGCTGGCCGGCAAGGCCGCCTTCTTCATGTTCCTCTACCTGGAGGTCCTCGACGCCTCCTTCTCCTTCGACGGTGTCATCGGCGCCTTCGCCATCACCAACGACATCGTCCTGATGGCGCTCGGCCTCGGCGTCGGCGCCATGTACGTCCGTTCGCTGACGGTCTACCTGGTCCGCCAGGGCACCCTCGACGACTACGTCTACCTGGAGCACGGCGCGCACTACGCGATCGGCGCCCTCGCGATCCTCCTCCTGGTCACCATCCAGTACGAGATCCCCGAGGTCGTCACCGGCGGCCTCGGCGTCGCGCTCATCGCCTGGTCCTTCTGGTCCTCCGTGCGGCGCAACAAGGCGCTCGCGGCCGCCGAGGGCGGGCCGGGCTCCTCGGACAAGACAGAGGTGCCGTCCGGGGTGTGACACCCCCGGCGGTGAGGAACGCTTCTCTGCGGGGCGGCCGGTGCACCCGGCCGCCCCGCAGGCATGTGCGGGCAGACGAAGAACAGTGGGGGTGAAGGCGTCATGGCCTTCTGGGACAACCTTTTTCCGGGGAGGACGGCGCAGTTCGACTCGGGCAGCGCCGCTTCGAACGCGATCGACCTGACGAAACGGCGCCCGTCCGTGTCGCTCACCAAGCAGGGCGCCGCCACCGGCAACCTCCGGGTGAACCTCTCCTGGCGGATGCGGACCTCCGACATCGAGGGCCGCTCCCGGCAGAGCGGACGGCTGCTGCGGAACCCGGCGCAGCTCTTCAAGCCCGAGGTCGTCCAGGCCCACACCCAGGGCATGGTCAACGTCGACCTCGACCTGGGCTGCCTCTACGAGCTCACGGACGGCAGCAAGGGCGTGGTCCAGCCGCTCGGCGGCTTCTTCGGGGACCTGAACGCGGCCCCGTACGTGAAGCTCAGCGGGGACGACCGCTTCGGCGGCTCCTCCGGGGAGACGATCTTCGTCAATCTGGACCACCGCGACGCGATCAAGCGGCTGCTGTTCTTCGCGTACATCTACGACCAGACGCCGGCCTTCGACCGCACGCACGCCAAGGTCACGCTCTACCCGAGCAACGGACCCCGGATCGAGATCGAGCTCGACGAGCGCGCCCCGCAGGCCCGCTCCTGCGCGGTCTTCTCCATGGAGAACGTCAAGGGCGAGCTGACCGTCCGCCGCGAGGTGCGGTTCGTGTACGGCTTCCAGGCCGAACTGGACCGCCTGTACGGCTGGGGACTCCAGTGGGGGCGCGGCTACAAGACCAAGGCGTAGCCGTTGCCCACCTGGCCGCGCGCGGGTGCGCCGGCGACCGCGGGACGGTCGCCGGCGTCCTCAGGACGACCTGACGAACTGCGGGCCCATCGGCGGCATCCGGAAGTCGGGCGCCGGGTGGTGCTCGGCGGCCACGGGCTGCGGATAGCCGTAGGCGGGGGCCGGGGCGTTCGCCGGCTGTCCCCCCGGGCCCTGCGGCGGGTAGCCGTAGCCGGGCGCCCGGTCCGGCCGGGGCGGCACCGTCGGCTGCGGCGGCACGGGTGCGGGCGTGTGGACCAGGGTCAGGTCCAGGTCGGGAGAGCCGCCGGGGGAGCCCTGCGGGGCGTCAGGGGCCCCGTCCCGGGCCTCCTGGGCGGCCTCCTGCGCGGCGTCCTCGTCCACCGAGATGCCGAAGTCGGTGGCCAGGCCGATCAGGCCGGTCGGGTAGCCCTGTCCCACCGCGCGGAACTTCCAGGCGTCCCCGCGCCGGTACAGCTCGCCGCAGATGACCGCCGTCTCCTCGCCGGTCTCGGCCGTCACGTCGAAGAGGGCCAGCGGCTCGCGCTCCGGCCCGGCGGTCGCGTCGTACACCAGGATCCGCAGGTCCGAGACGGAGCGGAAGGTGCCGCCGTCCGAGGACGCCGCGATCACCACCCGGTCGACCGATCCGTCGAGGCCGGCCAGATCGGCCTCCACGGTGTCCGTCAGGCCCTCGGCGACCCGCTTCTTCGGCAGCCGCCGCACCAGGCCCGAGGGGTGGCGCGGCTGGTTGTAGAACACGAAGTCCTCGTCGGACCGCACGCGCCCGGACGGCCCGAGCAGGAGGGCCGAGGCATCCACGTCGGGGACCCCGGGGCCCGGGGTCCAGCGGAGCACGGCCCGTACGGCCGCGGTGTCGAGAGGGACGTTGGAGCCCTTCAGCATCGCGTGCGTCATGACCGCAATCCTGCCCTCCCTGCCGACCCGCGGACAACGCGGGGGCGCCACCGATACCGGGCCGAGACGACAGATGCCGACGAGTTACCTGAATTTCATGCACCGAGGGAACTACGGACACCCGCACCTACGTACTATTACCGGCCACATGTTGTCAGGGCCCAGAGGGGCAGACGGGGGACTTACATGCGTCATTTCGGGCACATCCCGTCCGCGACGCGGGCCGGGCTGTTCCACCGCGAGCCGGTCGACTTCACGTCCGACTCACCCGCGCGCACGCTCGCCGTCGCGCTCGGAGCCACGCTCTACAGCCCGGCCACCCGGCCGCGGCTCGCCGACGACGTGCGCAAGCAGGCGGCCCGTGGAGTGGTCTCCATGGTGCTCTGCCTGGAGGACTCCATCAGCGACGCCGAGGTCGAGGCGGGCGAGGCCAACCTCGTCCGGCAGTTCGCCGACCTCGCCGCGGGCACCGTGACGGACGCCGACACCGCCACGGACGCCGACACCGCCGGGAACGCCGACACCGTCACGGACGTGCCGCTGCTCTTCATCCGCGTCCGCGAACCGCGGCAGATCACCGACCTCGTCGACCGCCTCGGCGAAACGGTTCGGCTGCTGTCCGGATTCGTGCTGCCCAAGTTCACCGAGAACCGCGGCCGCGGCTTCCTCGAAGCACTCACCCAGGCCGAGCGGACCAGCGGCAGACGCCTCTTCGCCATGCCCGTCCTCGAGTCCCCCGAGCTCCTCCACCTGGAGACCCGGGCCGAGACCCTCGCCGGGATCGCCTCGATCACCGACAAGTACCGCGACCGCGTCCTCGCCCTCCGCCTCGGCGTCACCGACTTCTGCTCCGCCTACGGGCTGCGCCGCTCGCCCGACATGACCGCGTACGACGTCAAGATCGTCGCCAACGTCATCGCCGACGTCGTCAACGTCCTCGGCCGCTCCGACGGCACCGGCTTCACCGTCACCGGACCCGTCTGGGAGTACTTCCGACCCGGCGAGCGCATGTTCAAGCCACAGCTGCGCCGCAGCCCCTTCCTGGAGGGCCGCGCCGAGGACCTGCGCACCGCGCTCATCGAACACGACCTCGACGGACTCCTCCGCGAGATCGAGCTCGACCGCGCCAACGGCCTCCTCGGCAAGACCTGCATCCACCCCACCCACGTGGTGCCGGTGCACGCCCTCTCCGTGGTCAGCCACGAGGAGTGGAGCGACGCCCAGGACATCCTGCGGCCCGAACAGGGCGGCGGCGGAGTCCTCCGCTCCGCCTACACGAACAAGATGAACGAAGTGAAGCCGCACCGCGCGTGGGCCGAACGCACCCTCCAGCGCGCCGAGGTCTTCGGCGTCGCCAAGGAGGACGTCGGCTTCGTGGAGCTGCTCACCGCCGGACTTGCCGGCTGACGAAGGGACGTCGACGACGTGGTGTGGACCGGAACGTGGGTCGCGGAGCGACTGGGCGTCGAACTGATCGGCGACGAGGAGCTGCCGGCCCTGTTGGGGCTCGCACTGCGCCGCAACCCCAAGCGGGCGCACCTGCTGGTGTCCAGCGTGCTCGGCAAGCACGTGCCGCAGCGCCCCTCGGTCGTCTACGGCTCCGGCCTCGACCTCGGCCGGCGCGTCCGGGCGCTCCTCGGCGACGAGGAGGCCGCCCGCTCCGTCGTCCTCGGCTACGCGGAGACCGCCACCGCCCTCGGGCACGCCGTCGCCGACGGCCTCGGCCTCGCCCCGTACCTCCACTCCACCCGGCGGCCGGTGGCCGGGGTCGCCCGCGCGGGCGGCTTCGAGGAGTCCCACTCCCACGCCACCTCGCACCTCCTGCTCCCCGAGGACCCCAAGCTCCTCGCCGGCGATGGGCCCCTCGTCCTCGTCGACGACGAGTTCTCCACCGGCAACACCGTCCTCAACACGATCCGCGCCCTCCACGAGCGCTACCCGCGCGACCGCTACGTCGTCGTCGCCCTCGTCGACATGCGCTCCGACGCCGACCTCGGCCGCCTCGACGCCTTCGCCGCCGAGATCGGCGCCCGCGTCGACCTCGTCGCCGGCGCCGCCGGCACCGTACGCCTCCCCGAAGGCGTCCTGGAAAAGGGCCAGGCCCTCGTCGCGGCACAGGAACGCGAAGCCGGTGCTGGAGCCGTTGCCGGCGTCGGCGTCGCCACGGCCCCCGTGCCCTCCCCCGTTCCCTCCCCCCAGGAGCCCCGCGAGGCCCCCGTACGGGTCGCGCTCGACTGGCCCGAAGGGCTCCCCGACGGCGGACGGCACGGCTTCACGCCCGACCACCGGGCCGGCCTGGAGGCGGCCCTGCCGGCGATGGCGGGCCGGATCGCCGAGGCCCTGCGCCGCGACCCGGCGGCGGGGGCCCGCGTGCTCGTGCTCGGCTTCGAGGAGCTGATGTACGCGCCGCTGCGGCTCGGCACGGCCCTGGAGGAGGCGGGCCACGACGTCCGCTACTCCACCACGACCCGGTCACCCGTGCTCGCCGTCGACGACCCCGGTTACGCGATCCGCACCCGGCTCGTCTTCCCCGCCCACGACGACCCCGCCGACGGCCCCGGCGAGCGCTACGCGTACAACGTGGCCGGCGCGGGCTTCGACGCCGTCGTCGCGGTCGTCGACTCCACCGCCGACACCCCGGCCCTGCACGCCCCGGACGGCCTGCTCGCCCGGCTCGCCGCGCACATCCCGCGCGTCGTCCTCGCCGTCGTCCCCTCGTACACGCCCACGGTCCCGTCGTACGCGCCCACGGGCGCCCCGTACACGCCCACGGTCTCCGAAGCTCCCGAAAGGAGCTCCATGCTGCCCGAGCCCCTCCGCGGCCCCGCCTTCTCGTCGTACGCACCCGAGGAGGTCGGCTGGCTGCTCCAGGACCTCTCGGACGTCGAGTTGGAGGCGCCCACCGAGGAACGCGAGGAAGCCATCCAGAGCGGCGGCGCGCACTACGCCGAGTCGCTCCCCGTCGAGTACCAGCCCAGCGAGCGCTACCAGGAGCTGTTCCAGACCGCCCTGGAGAGCTCCGCCGCCCGCATCGCCCGCGCCGTCGGCACCGTCACCGAGACCGTCCTCGCGGAGCGGCCCGGCCGCCGCCCCGTCCTGGTCTCGCTGGCCCGCGCCGGCACCCCCGTCGGCGTCCTCATGCGCCGCTGGGCGCAGGCCCGCCACGACCTCGACCTCCCGCACTACGCCGTCTCCATCGTGCGCGGCCGCGGCATCGACGCCAACGCGCTCCGCTGGCTCGCCGCCCACCACGACCCGGCCGACGTCGTGTTCGTCGACGGCTGGACCGGCAAGGGTGCGATCACCCGCGAACTCGCCGACGCGCTCAAGGAGTTCGAGGCGAGCGAGGGGATCACGGGCTTCGACCCGGAGATCGCGGTCCTCGCCGACCCCGGTTCCTGCGTCCGCGTCCACGGCACCCGCGAGGACTTCCTCATCCCCTCCGCCTGCCTCAACTCCACGGTCTCCGGCCTGATATCGCGGACCGTGCTCCGCTCCGACCTCGTCGGACCGGACGACTTCCACGGCGCCAAGTTCTACCGCGAACTGGCCGGCGCCGACGTCTCCGAGGACTTCCTCGACGCCGTCGCCGCCCGCTTCGACGAGGTCGCCGAGACCGTCGACACCGACGTCAAGGAACTCCTCGCCACCGACCGCACCCCCACCTGGGAGGGCTGGGCGGCCGTCGAGCGGATCAGCGAGGAGTACGGCATCCACGACGTCAACCTCGTCAAGCCGGGCGTCGGCGAGACCACCCGGGTCCTGCTCCGCCGCGTCCCCTGGAAGATCCTCGCCAAGCGCGGCGCCGACGCCGACCTCGCCCACGTCCGCCTGCTCGCCGAGCAGCGCGGCGTACCGGTCGAGGAGGTCGACGAACTCCCGTACAGCTGCGTCGGCCTGATCCACCCCCAGTACACCAGGGGTGCGACAGGTGCCGACGGCAAGGCGGTGGTGTCCCAGTGAGCACCCCCGCGACGACGAACGGGAAGACGACGCTGGTCGCCAGCGACCTCGACCGCACCCTGATCTACTCGACCGCCGCCCTCTCCCTCGGCATGCCCGACGCCCAGGCGCCCCGGCTCCTCTGCGTCGAGGTCCACGAGTCCAAGCCGCTCTCCTACATGACCGAGGACGCGGCCGACCTCCTCGCCCGCCTCACCGGCGAGGCCGTCTTCGTCCCCACCACCACCCGGACGCGCAAGCAGTACCAGCGCATCCAACTCCCGGGCACCACACCCCGGTACGCGATCTGCGCCAACGGCGGGCACATCCTCGTCGACGGCGTCTCCGACCGCGACTGGCACGAATCCGTCCTGCGCCGGCTCGCCGACGAGTGCGCGCCGCTCTCCGAGATCCGCGCCTACCTCACCGCCACCACGGACCTGTCCTGGGTGCGCAAGCACCGGGTGGCCGAGGACCTGTTCGCCTACCTCGTCGTCGAGCGGGAACGACTCCCCGACGACTGGCTGGCGCGCTTCGGCGACTGGGCAGGGGAGCGCGGCTGGACCGTCTCCCTCCAGGGCCGCAAGGTGTACGCCGTACCCAAGCCGCTCACCAAGAGCGCCGCCGTCCGTGAGGTCGCCCGCCGCATCGGCGCCACCCTCACCCTCGCCGCCGGCGACTCCCTCCTCGACGCCGACCTCCTGCTCGCCGCGGACCGCGCCTGGCGCCCCGGCCACGGCGAACTCGCCGACAACGACTGGACCGCCCCCCACCTCGACGTCCTCGCCGAACGCGGCGTTGCCGCCGGCGAGGAGATCCTCCGCCGCTTCCGGGCAGCGGTCACCGGCTGACCCGAAGCGGATCCGGCGGCCGAAGCGGATCCGGCGGCCGAAGCGGGTCCGGCGGCCGGGGGAGGCCGGCGGCCCGGGGGAGGCCGGCTGCCCGGGCCCGAGCACTGGGAGGCGAGCCCAGGGGGCGGGGGCCAGGGGTGGGGCACCCAGGGGTGGGGGCCGGTACACGAGCCCCGGTACACGAGCCCCGGGGTCGGGGGCCTGGGACACGAGGCACCCCGGGACTGGGACACGAGGCATCCCGGGATTCGGGCCCGGGACGTGAGCCCGGGCCCGGGGGATCAGCCGCAGCAGCCCCCGCCGCAGCAGCCGCCACCGCCGCCGCCCGCGCCCTGAGCGGGGGCGGCGGTGCCGCCGCTGATGCCGCCGACGGCCACGGCCGAGAGCAGCTTCACGGTGTCGTCGTGCCCGGCGGGGCAGGCGGCGGGAGCGGAGGACTCGGCCATCGGGCGGCTGAGCTCGAAGGTGTCGCCGCACGTGCGGCAGCGGTATTCGTAACGAGGCATGGGGACAGGCTAACGGCGGGACGCGCCCGGCATCAGTGGCCCGCGCCACGGTCCTCCCGGATCAGACCCACGACGTGCGCGGCCGAGGCGCGGACGGCCTCCAGCTCGGTCAGGAAGTGCCAGTAGTCCGGGTGGCGGCCCTCCAGGGAGCCGACGGCCCGGTCGAGCCGGGCGACGGCCTCGTCGAGGGGCCGGGCATGGCGCGGATCGGGCGTGTTCCGCCCCGCCATCGCCAGCCGCTGGGCGTCCCGGACCGCGAACCGGGTGCGGTCGACGTCCGCCGTCGGGTCCTTCGCGACGGCGTCCAGACGACGCAGCCGCTCCCCGGCGGCCGAGACGGCCTCGTCGGTCGAGTCGAGCAGCGCGCGGACCGTGGACAGCAGCGAGGTCGCGTCCGGCCAGCGCTGCTCGGCCCGCGCCTTCCCGGCCTCCCCGAGCCGCTCCCCGGCCTGCCGGAGGCTCTCCGCGGCCTGCTCCGGGACGTGCTGGAGGTCCTGCCAGCAGGCCGCGGAGAAGCGTCGCCGCAGCTCGGAGAGGACCGGTTCGACCTGGCCGGCACGGGTGGTGAGCGCCTCGGTGCGGGTACGGAGGGACACCAGGCGCCGGTCGATCTCGGAGGCCCGCTCCGGCAGCCGCTCGGCCTCCGCGCGTACGGCCTCGGCGTCCCGCAGCACCCGGTCGGCGCGCTGGAGGGTCTCGGGGACGCCATGGCGCCCCGCGCCCTCGTTGAGCCGCGTCAGCTCGGGCCCGAGCTGGGCGAGCCGCAGCGCGAGGTTGTCGGCGCGCAGCCCGCTCTCCCGTACCGCGTCGAGGGCGCCGCTCGCGCCGCGCAGTGCCTGCCGGGCCCGCTCGACCGCCGGCGCGAGCCGCGCGAGCTGCGTCTCGGCCCGCCCGAGGAGCGGCGCGAGCCCCTCCTCGAACCGGTCCAACTCGCCCTTGACCCGGTCCAGCTCCTCCTTGGCGCGGTGCAGCTCGCCGCGGGCCCGGTTCGCGGTCGCCGCGTCCAGCTCGTCACGGTCGAGATCATGCGCGTCGACCGCGCCGATGTACGCGTGACTGACCTCGTCGATACGGCGCCCCAGCGCCTCGAACCCCTCGACGGCCCGACGCGCCTCCGGGGAGCTGTCCACGGCGGTGATCGTCTCGATGGAGATCCGCAGCCCGCGCTGGGCGGTGTCGAGCTCGTAGAACGCCGCCGCGGCCGCGTCCTTCGCGGCCTGCGCCTCGGCCCGCTGACTCTCCCCGCGCCCACCGAACCAGCGCCGCGTCCCCCCGCCGGCGAAGGCCTGCGGCAGCAGCGCCCCGGCCAGCAGCGGCAGCGCGAGAGCCAGCCGGAACGTGGACGTCTTCCTGGGCGTCGCGCTGTCCCTCGTATCGCTCGCCGCCACGTACCTCTCCCGTGCTGTGTCCGCCGTGCCCGGTCCGGGTTCATTCTCCCACCCGGTAAGGACGAACACACGGGCCGGTCAGTTCACCGTTCGCACCACGACATCGCCGTTGTCCGTGCGCACGCTCACGACGTGTCCGCTTCCGTCCCGCCGCGGCACGTCGAACCGGACGTCCCCGTTGTCACTGCCGCCCGCGACCTCGTACTCGCCCCTCGGCACCGACACGCTCACGTCCCCGTTGTCCGTGACGACGTCGACCTTGCGCGGTACGGCCCCCAGCGTGATCTTCACGTCCCCGTTGTCGGACCGGGCGACCAGCTCGGGCGCGGTGACCGCGTCCTCGACCACCACGTCCCCGTTCCCGCTCCCCAGGTCGAGCGCCCCGCCGCTCCTCCGCACCCGCACCTCCCCGTTGTCCGACCGCACCTTCAACGGCGTGTCGAACCCCTCCGCCGTCACGTCCCCGTTGTCGTCCTCCACCGTCACCGCGACCCCCCGCGGCACCTGGATCCGATGCACCGCCCCACAGCTGGCCGCCACCCCGTCGCACTCCACCCGCAACGTCAGCCGCCCGTCCACCAACTTCCAGCTCGCCTCAGGCCCCGACCCCATGAACACCCACCCGTCCACCTGCCTCTCCACCCTCACCCCCGTCACATCCGCCGCCGTGATCACCAGCTCCGAGTCATCCGAATCCACCGTCAACGCCTCCCCCGCGAACTCGAACACCCTCCTCTCCACCGGCGCCCCCTCCACATCCCTCGCCCCACACCCCCCGACCGCCACCACCGCCACCAACGCCCCCACACCCGCCACCCAAACCCGCACCCCACGCCCCACGACCCCGCCCTTCCCCTCCACCCGACCAACCCTCCCCCGACCGTACGAGCCCCCCACCCCTCCACCCCATCCAGCCACCCCCCACCCCCACCCTGGTGCCACCCCCACCCCCCACACCGGTTTGCCCCACCCACCCCCGCCCCATGTACCCTGTGACTTCCTCACCCGGGTGCGTAGCTCAGGGGTAGAGCGCTGCTCTTACAAAGCAGATGTCGGCGGTTCGAAACCGTCCGCGCCCACCAGTGCAAAGGCCCCTCGCCGATCATGGCGAGGGGCCTTTGACATCTATTTCTGACATCAACGGGAGCGGTCGATCACGACCGGGGACGGCTCCTGAGCAGCCGATCCATGTGACTCACGGCTTCGCGCTGCGTGTCCTGGACGACGTGGGTGTACACGTTCATCGTGACGGCGATCTGGCTGTGCCCGAGGATCTCCATCACGACGCGGGGCGGGACGCCGGCGGCGGTGAGGAGCGTCGCCGTGCCGTGGCGGGCGTCGTGGAGCCGGACGACACGAAGGTCGGCGTTCTTTGCGACGCGGGTGAACGAGCGGTAGAGGTTGCGCGGCTCGATGGGCTGCCCGGTGCGGGTGGTGAAGACGTACCCGGTGTCCGTCCACTTCTCCCCGGCGCGCTCGCGGGCAGCGGCCTGCTTGAGACGCTGCCACCGTAGGGGAGCGACGCAGATCGCGGGGAGCGGGAGCGTCTGCTTGCGCCGGCGGCCCTTGGGGTCGTCCTCGTACACCTCCCCGGCGACCCGTTGGCGCTGCGTCCTGACCCGGATCTCCCGCTTGTCGAGGTCGACGTTCTCCCAGCGAAGACCGACGACCTCACCGCGGCGGAAGCCGAGCGCTATGGCGAGCACGAAGGCGGCGTAGAGCGGGTCCTTCCGGGCGGCGGCGAGGAAGTCGAGGGTCTCGTCCAAGGACCAGGGGGAGAGTTCCCGCGCGGTGACGGTGGGAGGCTCGACGAGCGTCGCGACGTTCCGGGTGACCAGCTCCTCACGGCAGGCCGCGGTGAGGGCGGTGCGCAGAACGCGGTGCGACTCCTTGGCCGTGGCGGCACTTGTCTTCTTCTCCACCTGAACGAGGAAGCGTCGCACGTCGGCGACACTGAGGGATTCCAGCCGCTTGGAGCCGATCAGCGGGACGAGGTAGAGCCGGACGTGCACCTCGTACTTGGCGGCGGTGGTCTTTTTACGGCGAGGCTTGACGATGTTGTCGAGCCAGTACGGGAGCCACTCGGCGAGCTTCATCGAGCGGGTCGGGACGGGCACGCCGTTGTCGACCTTGTCGAGGAGCGCGCGGCGCTTGGTGTCGCACTCGGCCCAGGTCTTGCCGTAGGCGAACTTTCGGGCGCGTGTGCCGTCGGGCTGGAGGACGTAGACGGCGGCCTGGAAACGGCCGTCCTTCCGCTGGGTGATGGTGCCGGCCCCGTTGGGGTTGCGCTTGCGCTGGGTGGCCATCAGGCGGCCTCCTCGATCTGGTTGTCGATGAAGTCCCGGACGGCGTCGGCGGGAACGCGGCGCGATCGGCCGATGGTGATGGAGAGCAGGCGGCGGGAACGGATGAGGTCGTAGACGGTGGAGCGGCCGAGCTTGAGGCGCGTCATGACCTCGGGCACGGTCAGTAGCTCGGCGGTGGCGGTGGTCATGCTGCGGCTCCTTCCAGTGCGAGTTGGTCGCGCAGGGCTTCGCGGGCGGTCTCGCGGTTGAGCTGGATGTCTCGGGCGATGGAGGCGGCGAGGGCGGCTTCACCGGGGGAGTGGCCCTGACCGGCGTAGGCCCAGGAGGCGAGGACGAGGACGGTGTCCGGCTGGATGTCGTCGAGGCCGCGGGCGGTGCGTTCCTGGGCGGCGCGGTAGTCGGCGCGGGTCTGGCGAAGGTTGCCCAGGGTGGTGGAGTACTGCCGGGACTTGGTGGAGAAGTGGCCCCGGAAGCCGAGCATGTGGGCCCAGGCGAGGAGGCGGCGGTCGGGGTAGAACGGGTCCAGGTCGAAGCAGGCTTCGACGAGGCGGCGGGTGTGCTCGGGGATGGCGAGGAGGACGAGGGCCTCACGGTTGCCGATACGGCGGTCGAGGCTTCCAGTGGTCTCGGCAGCCTTGGTCGAGTACTTGGCGATGTAGGAAGCGACGGCCTGTTCGGTGATGTCGGAGCCGTCGCCGAAGGCTCGGACGGGCCGGATGTCGAGCTGAGTGCCCCAGCGGAGGCGGCGTAACGGCTGATCGCCGGCGGCGGGGACGGTGATGGTCGTGTACGCGTGGGCAGCGGCAGCCTGGATGGCTCGGGTGAGGAGTTCGGTCGTGGCCCAGGACGGGGGAGGGGTGTCGGGCCCGTCGGGTCCGTCGAGGCGGATCACGGCGTGGAAGTGGACGGCGCCGCGCTTCTGGAACTCGGCCACCTTCCCGTAGGAGAGCCGGGCGACCTCCTTCAACTCCCGCTGGGAGAGCCCGGCAGCGGCGGCGATCTCACGGCGGAGTCGGGTGGCGAACCTCTGCCAGAGCTGTCCGGCGTAGTTGTTGAACAGCACGGCGCCGGCGTAGTCGTACGCGTCGGGATCGAGGGGCGTGCCCAGCTCGGCAGCGTCCTCAGAGTGACGGGTGCCGCAGCGGCAGGGCCGGGTGCCGGGCCGGTTGTGGACCGGCCCGAACGACGGCGCCGTGAGGGTCAGGAACACACGGGGGTGATCGCGGACGGCGGCCGGGATGTCGCGGCGGTCGTCTCCGGCGAGGCCGGCGCGGATGAGGTGGTAGGTGTCACCGGCATAGGTCCAGGCGCAGGCGGGGCAGCGGGAGGCACGGCGGTTGCCGCAGGCGATCCGGAGGCGCGCGTCAGGCTCGGCGTCGGTGGAGTAGCGGTGCAGGGTCTCGCCGGTGGTCTTGTTCCGGGTAAGGGTCCAGCCCTGGAGGTGGATGGGCTGGGAGCAGCCACCGGTGCGGTGAATCTGTTCCTTCCAGCGGTCGAAGCCGGGGGAGGCGGCCACCCGGAGCATGTCGCTCAGGGTGGCCGGGTCCAGGCCCGGTACGTGGTTGTGGTCGGTCATCATGAGCAGGCGCCTTCTGGTTCTCTGGACTGGACAGGGGCGGGGCTCCCGGGCGGCGGAGACTTGGCGGTTGAGCCGCCCGGGAGCCCGACTAGCGGCGCTTGTGCTGACCGTTGAGGAGCGAGCGCAGGACGACGGCGCAGACGGCGACCGAGGCGGCGCTGACGGCGATGGCGAGGAGCATCGAGACCAGGACCGTGCCGATGATCAGGACGAGTCCGGCGCTCCCGGCGACGACGGTGACGAGGCCGGTCGGGGTGAGACGGACGGCCGGGACCTGGACGCGGGGCGCGGCCGGGACGGGCGCGGGGGTGTGGTCGTGGTGGTTGCAGGCCACCGGCTCGATGTCGGTCGCGGGGGTGGTGGGCTGGACGAGCGGGGTGACGATGCCGGTCGGGAGCGGGTTGACCGGGATACGGGGGCGGAGCACGGCGGTTCTCCCTACTTGTTGATCGTGTTGTCGATGAGTGGGGCGAGGACGCTGTCGGCGAGGAGGTAGCCGCCGAGGAGGATCACGGCGACGAGCCACCAGGGCGGGCGGATGAGCTTGATGCCGAGGCCGCCGACGACGACCAGGGCGAGCCAGAGCGGGACGTCCATGGGCGTGCTCCGTTCAGTCGGTGATGCGGCAGCGGTGGGTGCGGGCGGCGAGCTGGGCGGCGGAGGAGCTGGAGTAGTCGGCGGACCAGCCGCAGCGGTCGGACGTGCACACGGCGGCGTACTTGGTGCGGCCGTGGCGGTCGCGGTGGGTGCCGATCTGTACGGGGCCGATCCGCATGACGGAGTGGAAGTGGTCGCGGGCGGACATGGCTCAGACCTCCCGGGTGAAGTCGTCGGCGTGGTCGTTGAGCCACTGGCGGATCTCGGCCGACTCGTACTCGTCGGCGGCGAGAATCACGGGCTCGGCGGTGGCCATGGCTTCCCCCAGGCGGTTGTTCCGGGTCAGTTCGGCGGCGCGTTCCAAGGCGTGTCGGGTCGAGTCACGCATGGTCTGACCTCCTTCTCAGGTGAGCTGGGCGGCGATGGCGTCGGCCATCGGGGGCGGGACGCCGAGGCGGGCGCGGAGGGTGTCGGCGTCGATCGGGTAGCCGGTGCGTGCGCGGTAGTCGTCGGCGACCTTCCGGGCGTGAGCGACGAGGGCCGGCGGTACGGCTACGGGTACGGGATCCGGCTCGGGCAGCGGGACCGGCTCAGGTTCGGCAACTGGAAGAGCCGGTGTGAGGGCGGTCCTTGTCTCGGTGGTGTCGTCTAGCTCGATCACGGCTTCCACAGCCAGGGGCTCATCGGAGTCCGCGACGGGCTCCGCATGCTCGACGGCGGCCGGGTGTCCGGAAGGGGTGTGGGCGAGGAGCGTGCCGCCAAGGAAAGCGAGGGCGGGCCATCCGGCGACGAGGATGCGGAGCCAGTCCGGCACGTGGCCGAGGTCGAGGAGTCCGGCGGTGGCGACGTTCGCACCGAGGGACGCGGTCAGGGCGACGGTGAACCAGGTCCATGCGGAGCGGGCCGAGTCACCGGCGGCCCGGAGGATGCGTAGACGGCGCCAGGCGGCGACAAGGAGAAGGTCGACGGAGACGGGGTAGGCCCACGCCTTCCATCCGGTCTGGCCAGCCGCTTCGGCGAGGTCGTGCAGGTGGGCGAAGGACAGGGCACCGGCGATCACGGCCTGTACGAGAACGGCGTCCGGTCGCAGGGTCGAGCGCATCGCAGGGGCCTCCTTCCGGATTTGGGCATGGGAGGGGTAGGGCCATGGCGTGAGTCGGTCACGCCGGCTGTGGGACTGGGGAGGTCAGGCGGTCGCGGGAGCCGTACCGACGGCGGGCGCCGGGGTCTTGGCGAGGGGCGGCAGGATGGGCCGGAAGGCGTCCAGCGCGGGGATCTCCGGGGTGCGCTGGGCGTGCGCATTGCAAGTGTTCACGGCCCGTCGCAGGGTGAGTTGCGGGGTGCGGATGCGGACCCAGCCGCCGGAGGAGTCGCCGACAACGGCGGTGCCGGGTCGGTCGGTGGGGATCTGGATGGTGGCGAGGACGGCGTCCGGGGAGATGTCGCCGAAGGCCATGTTGGCGCTGGTCTCGTCGTTGACGCGGTGGGCGGTGCGGCCGGTGAGCTGGGCGCGGAGCATCGTGATGCCCTTGCCGAGTTCGGAGCCGAAGCGCTGTCCGCAGATCTCCAGGTAGATGCCGGCGGCGCGCCCGAGCTGAGAGAGACGGACCAGGGAGGTGATGATCCGGTCTCGGCGCTTCTCCTCATCCTTCGTGGCGAACAGGGCGAGTTCAGCAACCTCATCGACGAGCAGGACGATCGGAGTCGGACGAAGGTGGTCGGGGAGGTCCCAGATATCGGCGGTGATCTCCGCGTCCGGGGTATCCGCGCTCAGTCTCTGCTCGCGCCGGATGAGCTGGTAGACGTCGGCCATGTGCTCGACGAGCGCGTCGAGGAGTTCGGCAGCGGTGTCGGGGTTGTCGGCCAGGGCCGTGAACCGGCGGGCGAGCGGGGCGAGTTCAACCCCCTGCTTGCAGTCGATCCCAACCAGGGCCACATCGAGCGCGGCAAGGCCGGCGACGAGATTGCGCTGATAGACGGACTTGCCCGACTGGGTGGCGCCGACGTTCAGCGCGTGCGGGATCTGGCGGTAGTCGCGGTAGTAGACCTCTCCGTCCTCCCGCATGGCGACCGGCACCCGCATCACGCCACCACTAGGCAGGGCAGGCATCTGCACCCGCTTGAGGACGTCGTAACCGGTCATCCGCAGCTCAACGACACCAGAGCGGATCTCCCGGGCGGTGACGTTCTGCATGACGAACGAGTGCCGCAGCCGGTCCGACGCGGCCGAGAAATCGAAGGCGTCCTGACCGGGACGGAGCTTCACCCGCAGGACCAGCCCGGTCCGTGTCGGCCGCAGCCGCAGAATCCGAGGGGCCCGCGGATCCGGAACGAGCCGACCGCTCATCCGGGCCAGTGCCAGGCGCCAGCGCGAGGGCGGAACGGTCAGCCCACACGCGTCCATGATGGAGGCGTATCGGACGAGGACCCGCACGATGGCGAAGAGGATGCCGAAGGTCATCCAGTACCAGGCCGGACGCCGCCACCGCAGAAGCAGAGCGACCGAGGCGACCAGCGCGAGGGTGACCGTTAACGCGGTCATGGTCAGGCCGCCTTCGCGGCGACGAGTGAGGTGACGGCGACCGCGCGGAAGCTGATGCCGTGACGCTTCTGACCGTTGAACTCGTTCTCCCACGGCCGGGCGACGACACCGGTCAGCGCGACGGGGGTACCCATCGCCAGCTCTCCGGAGATGCCGGTCTGGGGAACGGTCAGGTTCAGGATCTCGGCGTTGCCGTCCATCACGAACATGACGTCGACCGTCATCAGCGTCGCGCCGGTCTCGCGATCGGTGGCAACCTCACCGGTCTGCCGGTTCGCGATCTTCGGGGCCGGGGGCTGGGCCACCATCACCATCGCCGTGGAGGTGTCGACGGGGATCTGACGCACAGTGAATCACTCCTCTAAAGGTGCTGGACTCTGCCACTCATGTATAGGAGTGACATGAAGAAGAGTGCCCGACTCCTGTACATGAGTCAACCCGCCGCGAAGAGGAAACCGCAGCGGGTTGTGGGAAGTTGAGCGAGTGTCAGTCGGCGGCGGGGATCCGGTACTGGAAGACGAACTGGTCAGCGGCCATGAGGGTGTCGCAGACCTCCACGACCCGACCCCTCTTGGTCACCGCGTCCCGCACCAGCTGAATCACAGGGGCGCCAGGGCTCAGAGCCAACTCGGACGCCTCCGCCTTCGCGGCCGGCCGCGCCTGGAGCGTCTCGACGAACTCGGCGAAGGTGTGGCCGTGGTCTTCGAGCCGGGCGTAGATGCCACCAGGACCAGGGTTCTCGGCGAACAGCTCGGGGATGTCCTTCACGACGTCCCAAGGAAGGTACGACGAGGCCGTCTCGACAGGAGTCCCGTTCCGGAAGTACAGACGCCGCCGCGCAAGCACCTGCGTACCCGCGTCGACACCGAGCCGCTCGGCGATGTCCGCAGGCGCTTCCATCGGCCCGATGTAGAGGACGCTCACCTTCGCGGTGGCACCGGACTGCTCGGACTCGGCGAGGTAGGCAGCCTTACCGCCCCGCCGATGCGAGGCACGGAACCGATCCGAGGAGCGGAGCCGCACAGGAGG
Organism: Streptomyces sp. NPDC056361; assembly: GCF_042262805.1. Classification (NCBI taxonomy): domain Bacteria; kingdom Bacillati; phylum Actinomycetota; class Actinomycetes; order Kitasatosporales; family Streptomycetaceae; genus Streptomyces; species Streptomyces sp. NPDC056361. The sequence continues at coordinate 8,665 of NZ_JBHJQI010000118.1, read as the reverse complement.
CCGATCCTTCACGATCGAGCCCTTACCGTGCCGAGTGTCCACGAGCCCACTTGCCCGTACCTCGACCATGGCCTTCCGGATCGTGCCCCCGGCGACGCCGTAGCGCTCAGCGAGCTCCGACTCACTTGGCACCATGTCGCCGGCCTTGAGGACGCCCGCCCGGATCTGCTGGACGATCTCGTCCGCGATCTGCACGTACCGAGGTACCGCCCTGCCGCCTCCTACTGGAGTTCCCACAGTCCTACCCACTCTCCTATGCTCCTGTACATGAGTAACAGTGCCCGCGAAGCCCAGTCAACGCCACTGCACTCCGTGTCGGTGGCGGGAGCAGTGGTCCGCGACGACGGGCGCCTCCTCGCGATCCGCCGAGCGGACAACGGAACGTGGGAACTCCCGGGCGGAGTCCTTGAACTCACCGAGGTCCCCGAGGTCGGCGTCGCCCGCGAGGTCCTGGAGGAGACGGGCATCCACGTCGAGGTGGACGAGCTGACCGGCGTCTACAAGAACACGACGCGAGGCATCGTCGCCCTGGTCTTCCGCTGCAAGCCCTCGGGCGGCGCCGAGCGCACTTCGGAAGAGTCGACCGCGGTTGACTGGCTCACTCCGGCAGAGATCGAGGAACGGATGTCCGAGGTCTACGCAATCCGGCTCCTGGACGCGGTCGACGGGAACGGCCCCCACGTCCGCAGCCACGACGGCCGCCACTTGATCAAGCAGCAGTGAGTGCGCAGCCCTCAGCGAAGCTGAGCCGCGAAGAAGCGATCCCTCTTGTCCAGCGCCTTATGAACGCAGAGGCGTCCGACGAAGAGTCCTCGGAGATCCTGGAAGCACTGCAGCGAGGCTTGGAGTGCCCGCACATCAGTGACTACATCTACTGGGGCCCCGATCCGGAAGCGACGGCGACGACGGTCGTCGACAGGGCAATGGCCTACAAGCCGATCGCCCTCTGAGAGCCCAAGCGCCCCAGCGCGATAAGACTTTCTCTACTTCATCAAGGCACCCGCCGCGCACAGCGCGGCGCGCGCGGCCCGTCGCCCGGGCCTGCGCTCCTGTCTGACGCCCCGCTCCAGCCCGGGCGCCGTCCGCACGCCTGGCAGCTTGGGTTGATGGGTGGCGAACCTCGACGCGGCCGAGCCGGTGCGCGAGTGCGGCTCAGGGAAGTGCCTCCGGCGGGGGCGCTCAAACTCCGGGATGGAGGGGGCTCCGTGGGCGGGTGCCGGCCACGGGGTGTTGAGGTGGGGACTCCCATCCCGTCTGCCGTCGACCCAGGCAGAGCCGAGCAGACACGGCACCGGGCGTCCAGGTCGTTCGTCCAGTTGGGCGCTCCACCTGGACGCCCGGCACCGCGCCTGCTCCACGGTGTGTGGGTCGACGGCAGACGGGATGGGAAATGCGACGGTGGAGGGGCGCGGAGAACCCGATCGCGAATGGATAAAAGATCCTATCGTTCTGTATCCAGGACGAGTTGCGAAACGCCAAAAGCCCCAATGAGGAGCAATTCATCCAGCACATCAAGAAGCTTCCCTCTAGAGCCGACACTGGGTGACTGCGCGTAGGCTCGAATAATGATCTCGCCGAGATACTTAGCGCTGGCGGCCGCACCTGTTCGGATATCTGCTGCGGCAGGCCCATTCTCTGCGAGGAATCGATCAGCGCACTCGAAAACTAGATCATCGACTCGGTCAGGCGCATCGCGAAGTGTGATAAGAAGCTGAGTCGTAGCCTCGGGGAAAGTCCGAGAGGAAATCAGATCCTTAATCGGTTTCTGAAGAGGTCGAAGGCGCCTTCCTCGAATAGCAGAAGGGAAGCTGGCTGCTGCCTCCTGGACGATCGGGTCCACGTCGTTGATGAAACTAGTGAAAGCGGCGCGTACTAGCGAGGGCTCCCGTACATCAGCCAATTGAGAAGCACACACGGAAGCAGCTCCTTTTCTGGCGTGACTGTCATTTCCCGCGAGAACATCTCCCAGTAGTTCACCACATTCCCAATGGACTGCTGCATGGGTGGAAAACTGACCTCCTACCTCTCGCACCTCAGGTTCAGCGGAGGAGAGCATTCGGACGATGACGGGTTGAACCAGATTAAAGTCATCTTGTCCGATAGCGATCAATAGGCCGACGAATGGGCGCGTAGCAAGCAATCCGTCTTCGCATTTGATCAGTTCCGCAAATGCTTGCAGGGACCTCTCGCGGGCATGGCGCAGCGAGGCATGAAGCAGATGGGCGACGCAAGAACGGATAGTTATGGCGGGGTCGGACGCCAGAGGTTTCAGTATCGGCGCTACAAGTGCAGTCAGTGAGCCGTCGACGTCGAACCGAAGGATGTCTCCGAGCACTTCGATGGAACTACCGCGAGCGGAATTGAAACCGGACGTCCAGATACTTTCACCAAGAGTTGGACCTCGATCCGACTTCTCAAAAATGAGGCGTTCGTCGGCCTGATTCGGAGGAGCTGCCGCGATGCCAATCAAAATCTCAACGAGGTCAACTGGCACTTGGCGCAAGTGTCGGCGTAGCCCATATCCCAGCCACCGATCGGTAGCTGGATTTCCAAGTTTGGAAATATGCCGTATGGCTGAAAAAATGGCGCTCGGGTCCGCCAGTGGGGCAGCTTCGGCAAATCCCATCAGGACGGCTTCGCTGTACGCAGGATTAATGGAGGAAGTAAGTCTCTGCGCGAGGCCGGCAAAGCGAGCGGGATCTTGTTTAGCTTGTTCCTTTAGGACACTCGCCAGCTCATGGGCACCCCCTGTGAAGTTGGTCCAGTTCCTGCGATCCCCGGAGTGTTTATTCATTGCACTCAGCCACTGGTCATCGCTCATATGCAGCGCAGCGCTAGGTGCGATTGGAGAGCCGATAAAGCCACCCGTGATGCCTTGAGGCTGATCTGGCTCCTCGGCTCCATGGCGGCGGCGCAATTCACCGAGGCGCCGACGTCCGTCTGAGGAGAGTTGGCCATCGGGGAATGCTGACAGCAACGTAAACTGGTGCCATCGCGACGATGTGCCATCTTCCCAAGGGAAACGGACGTCAAGAATGACTCGCTCCAACGCCGCCAAGACATCACCAGGAAGGAACTCGCAAATGGCGCAGATCAGCTCGCGTGTGCGCCAAACGGCACTATTTCGCGGGTAACCGCAAATGAGCCTTTCAGTCCCCTCTAGCAGCAAATCGGCGGCCCAACGAGCGTGAGTATTGCCCGCTTTAATGAGCCCACCGTATAGCAACCATTGAGCCGTCTCGTGAACGTCGCTTGCTAGAGATTGAAGGATAGGCGTAGAAGTCTCAGGATCATTCTGGACCTTGCGAACTGCGAGGGCAGTTGCTTCGAGTAGCGAATCCTCCAACTCCTCGTGGCCGCCTCCCGGCAAGCGATTTGAGAAGTGTCGGTCCAGGCGAGGCCATCCTTGGCGATCAGGTTCCTCTGTCGCGGACATAACCTTCAGTAGGTATGGAAGGATGAGCTCGCAAAACTTCTCAGGAGCACTTTCGGCGCTAGATATAACGATCTGGTTGAGTTGATAGTCTCTTCGGGTGAGTTCCGCAACCTTTCCCGAGTCGTCTAGAGCAAGCGCGTTAGGACGCTCGGATAGGTGGGCAAATAGAAGTTCGATTGCCCAGTCAGGGCGGTGACTCGATATCTCATTCGCCACTATCCACAGGAAATCTGCGTTTTGACTGGAGTAACTGCCACTCCGTACTGAATCAAGTAGGAGGTCAAAAAGTCTTCGGCTCTCATGCACAGGCGCAGCATTCGCCACCTGGAGCAACCATGACGGGTAGCCTGGAGCGTCCTTCAAACTCGACAAGAGATCGGCGATTCGGTCAGTGTGTTCGATCGCGCCACCCGTCATCACTTCGAGAGCAAGAGATCTCTCAGCGTCAGTTCCATCGAGCCATTGCTCAACTACTCCCTCGCTGTCGATGCGACTGAACCAAGGAGCCGTTCTGAGTGATCGGCAAAGTCTTTCGCTGAAGGCTAGGTTCTCCTGCAGAGTGCTTTCAACAGCTTCCCATTCAGCCACAGAGGGGTCCTGTAGGGATGGGATCAGCGAGAGCACCACATCTTTAATGTGGAAACGGACTTCGTTGTTGGCGAGAAGAGATCTGATTTCTGTTGCGAATCGGGCGTTATCGGTTTCTCGCAAGTGAGTCAAGACTTGCCTGACTTGGGCCCTCCGGAAAAGCTCTTGTTCGCTGCCTAGTAGAAACTCGACAAGAGTTTGGTCGCGTGCGACCCAGACACGAGCGAATGCGTAGTCAAAAAAACTCTCATGGAAGAATGCGACCTTGTGGCCATCTCGGACAAGCACATTCTCCGATACGAGAATTCCAGCATCAAGTGTCAAATCTTCCGCGTCCAGGACTGTCGCTGGTACGGATAGCTGCTGGCGCGAACTCATGGATTCGGCAATCGTTGAGACAACCTTGTGGAACCGGACCGCGCTTCTTCGCTGAGAGCAGTCCATCAACTTCCGTTGCCAGTATCCGTCAAAAAGTTGCTTCGTGGATTTGAACCTCAAAGCCTCAGGGTCATTGGTGACGTGGCTGAGCAACACCAAGTTCAAGGGCGTCCGGAGTAGATTCCTCTGGCGAGAATCCAATTCGGAGACGGAGAGTCCCAATGACTCGACAGCAGATTCGACCTGAGCTTCGGAGAGGGGATTGACCTCGACGTGTGTACATCTTTGACCATCAACCAACTCGCGAATTCGGTAGTCGTTTTCGACATCGAATTTCCGACAGGCGAGAACTACATGCATGCCGGGGAAAGCTTCAGCTTCCCTCGCTAGATTTGCAACAGCGTCGAAGCTTCGCGGCATCCTGCCCGAGACTAGACTCACTGCGTCAACTTGGTCGATTAGCAGAACGCATTTCTTGTTTCCAGCAGCTGAGGCCAATGCGGCAACGGGTGACATCTCAAAGCCCAGCGCCTTGCCGAGATCGGTTGTAGTGGAGAAATGGTCGAGCCTATCAAGGCGAAAAGCCAGCGCCGGCAGGTTGGAGGTCTGAATGTTGCAGTAGAACTGGTGCAGGACGGCACTCTTCCCACCGCCAGCCGCTCCCATTAGTAGCGTTAGCTGGCGGGGACCGTCAGCTGCATCCGTGAGGCTTCGCGCCTCATCGCGTGCAATGGCGGGGGTGAGGAGTTCCCGCTCCACGCTTGCTGCCCAACTGTCGCTGGTCTCGCGAATCTTTTGAAATAGGCTCGTCGAGCGATTCCTCGAAGCTCGGTAAAGGCCGTATCGTTCGAGGCGATCTTCAATGGCCGCCTGGTTCAGCTTTACACCCAAGTTGTGGAGAACCATGTCCCCCAGGCCAGCGGCCGCTAGGTGTCCGGAGGCCCCCTCAAGGTAGGAGGCAGAAAGTGCTGCATTGGTCCTGATTAGTTCTCTTTCGTCATGCCAAGAGATGTGAAATCCTTGCAGTACTTCCCATGCCTTTTGAGGAGATCCGAAAATTTCGGATTTGGCAAGCTGATTGAAAACGTCTCGGAGTTCTTCCGAAGTGAGCCACTGATCTACAAAGGACTTGAGGTCTTGAGATCGTTGCGCGCGATCGGCTATCTCTTGCAGAGGCTTAGCTGGCAATATCGAAACGAAGTGAAACTTGCGACCTGCCTCGATGTGGTGTCGTGCGTCGTGCCAGATTCCTCTTTCTTGGAGGCTGGACACGCTCCATGAATTAATATTGCGATTTTGTCTCTTAAGTTGATGAACTTCTTCGATTTCGCCATTGTGAAAAGTGAACTCAGAGCCTCTCTCTAGCTCTGGATCGGCGTCCTCAACTGTTATGGACTGACCCTGACCGCTGAGGATCCAAAGTAGATGCCTAACCACCCAAGCGCCCTCGTACCGGTTGCCGAACTTGTCGGTCTCGCCGCCTGTTCGAGGGCTCATGAGCGTCTCCTAGCCTGCCTGGGCCACCCTGGTCTGCAACGACCTTACTGCTGTGGGCCACCAGCGTCTTCCGTTCGTCGCAACAGAGCTCAGGGTGATCTCTGGCAGTACATGGATGGTCGACGGTGAGCGACTACTTCGCGTTGGCGCGGTGCGTCAGGAGCTTCGGGGCCTCAGCTCCGAAAGTCTCGCTGCTCAGGGCTCAGGGTTGGCTGGTCCCAAGGGGGGATGATCGGCGGGCGCCGAGGCAGGCAGCATCACAGTGGTGCTGGGTTCGCAGGTGGCTGCCGACGTCGGCGACTCTCGACAACGCGCAGGGTGTTGCGCAAGGAGTGCGTGAGGTCTATTGCCAGGGCTCGAAGTTCCTCTGGGGACACCTCCTTGTTTCTGAGCACCTCGGATGCGGCGGCCAAGGTTTCCACCGCAACAGAGAGTTGAGTGTCTTCGATGCTGTCCGCGATCCGTGACAGGAGGCTGTTGTTATCGTCGGTACTAAGGAAGCACGGCTTGCCGTCGGGATCCGTCCATGGGAGAAGCCGTAGTTCGTCGTGGGGCGTCATCTGCCTGCTTCCCTCATCTCAGCTTGGGCACGTGTGGTGAAAACTGCGTCGGTACTGCCGGCGGGGAGCGCAAAAAGGGCTACCGCGTTTGCTCGACCTGTGGCATCGGTGGCCACGCTCGTGATCGCGAGTACGGGCTGAGTGAGCATGAGTCGGAGGGCTTTTGCTTCTTCGGGAGTGGGGAGGCGGGCGGTGACCGTCTCTTGGGTTCCTGTCCAGCCCGTGTTCCGCCAATCCGACCAGGAGAACGCCCCAGAGGGCCCGGCCGGGGCGAGGTCACGAGGGACATAGATGCGGGCCACGCTTCGAGGGGTCTCGCCCTCGTAGGTGGTGCAGTGGAACTCGGTCAGGGGGGTGTTGAGCGGGACTTTCAGGAGGGTTCTGAGGTGGCCGCGGGCTCGGAGGTTGGTCGCGCGGATGGTGGTCTGGAGGTCGGGGGTGGACGGTAAGCCGGCGCCGCCCGTGTAGGTGATGCGGCGGAGTGGAGCGCGGACGAAGTTGCCCTTGCCGTGAGTTTTCTCGATGAGTCCTTCGGCCTGGAGGAGGGCGAGAGCCTGGCGGATGGTCGGGGTGCTGACCTTGTAGTGGGTGGCCAGCTTGGGTTCCGAGAGGAGACGGTCTCCGGGCTTGAGGTGGCCAGCGGTGATCTGGGTGCGGAGGTCTTCGGCGATGGTGTCGCGGAGGGTCGGCACGGTCTTGGTCACCACCTTTTCTGGACTCGGAGGGCGACCAGGCGCGTGCGGGGGTGCATGGTCAGTTGCTCGCCCGTTTCGAAGAGGAGGCGCTTGGCACCGAGGGGGAGTTGGCGGAGGTCGGCTACGCGGCAGGGCTGGCCGCCGATCTGGATGACGTCGCCTCGCTGCACGTTGATCGAGGTGATCTCGATGGGGGCGACCACGGCGCCGGTCGGGCTCCAGGGCTTCATGCCGTTGCCTCCGGGTGGGGCGAGGCGGTCGCCAGCGTGTGGCAGGGGCAGGCGCACGCCTCGTAGATCACCGGGATACCGACCGGGGCCGTTGCCGGGGAGGAGTGGGCGCACTCGTTGTGGGTGCCGATCTGGCAGCGGGACGAGCGGTACGGGGTGGGCTTCGTGTGGGGCATCAGGCCGCCTCCGCCGGCGTGGGGTGGAGGTGCTCGGCGGTGAGGGCGTACCGGCTGGCGAGGGGTGTGCTCGCGCAGGGGGCGATAGTCCGTCCCAGAGGGGTCGTGCGGCGTAAGGGCTTGTGAGGGTGGGCGGTTCGGTCGTGCTGCGGTCTGGTCGGGTGGAGTGCGCGGCGGATACGGTTGCGCATGCTGATCAGCTCCTATCGCTGATGGCCTGGTCCCCGGACGTCGCGTGTCGCGGGGACCGCTTGTTTACGGCGGCCCAGAGGGTTCGGCCGCCCAGGCTGGTGGCGAGGAGACCGAAGCGGTCTGCCTGTGCCACAACTTCCAGGACCTCCTGCCATGTCTCGGCAGGGAGGGTTTCCGGTACCTCCGCTTCGATCGACGTGTGTCTGGTGTGGGCCAGCACGCGTGTGGTGAGTCCGAGGGTCAACAGCCGGGCAGCGAGGGCCTCCGCGCTTACTTCTGGAGCAGGCACAGGGCAGCCTCCGTCACCGGCGATCACATTGAGTGAAGCTAGTTAACTAGATTAGAGCTAGTGGACTAGATTTTCCATATGCCTGAGCAGCCGCCATACCTCCGCATCGCCGACGAACTGCGGCGGCGGATCGCGGAGCACGAGTGGAGTCCTGGAGACCGGCTGCCCTCGCGGGCCCAGATCGGCCAGGAGTGCGGGGTGGGGGAGAACGTTGTTCGCCGGGCCCAGGAGCTGTTGATCTCCCAGGGGGTGTTGGAGGGGCGAGCCGGGTCCGGGACCTATGTGGCTGAGCCCCGGCAGCGGGTGCGGATGGTGCGGTCCGCGGCGCGCGAGCAGCCCGACGGGTCGCCGTTCCGGGCCGACATGAAGGCCGTGGGACGGAATGGCGGCTGGGAGAGCCGGACCGATGCGAAGGTGCCCGCGCCGGCCGAGATCGCTGCGCGGCTCGGGATCGGTGAGGCCGAACTGTGCGTCCGGACTGTGTACGAGTTCCTCGCCGACGGGCGGCCCGTGCAGTTGTCGACGAGCTGGGAGCCGTACGACCTCACTGGCGGGACCCTCGTCGTCCTTCCTGAGGGTGGGCCGCACGCTGGCGCCGGTGTCGTGAACCGGATGGCCGAGATC
>NZ_JBHJQI010000117.1:0-27214 GCF_042262805.1 Streptomyces sp. NPDC056361 | reverse complement strand
GGCGGGCCCTCTCGCGCGTGTACGGGGCTCAGCCCTTGCGGCCGACGAGCTTCCAGGCGGCCGGGAGGGCGCCCATGGCGAGGGCGGCCTTGAGGGCGTCGCCGATGAGGAAGGGCGTGAGGCCGGCGGCGACGGCCTGGCCGAGGGTCATGCCGGTGGCGAGGGCCAGGTAGGGCACGCCGACGGCGTAGATGATCGCGGAGCCGAGGACCATGGCGCCGGCGGTGCGGAGCACGGAGCGGTCGGCGCCGCGGCGGGCGAGGGCGCCGACGACGGTCGAGGCGAGGAGCATGCCGAGGATGTAGCCGAAGGACGGCATGCCGTAACCCGAGGTGGCCTGAGCGAACCACGGCACGCCCGCCATGCCGGCCACCGCGTAGAGCGCCAGGGCGAGGAAGCCGCGGCGGGCGCCGAGCGCGGTGCCGACGAGCAGGGCGGCGAAGGTCTGGCCCGAGACGGGGACCGGGGAGCCGGGGACCGGGACGGAGAGCTGCGCGGCGAGACCGGTGAGGGCGGCGCCGCCGACGACCAGCGCGATGTCGCGGGTGCGGCTGGACGGGATCAGGTCCGCGAGGACGGTGCCCGCACGGAGGGTGCGGGCGGGGGCGGCGGCGGTGCTCATCGGTACTCCGCGAAGGTGAGGGTGGGAGGGACAGGTTGACGGTATGCCAGGAGTGAACGCTCGATCACCGTCAGCCGCCGACAAAGCGGCGGTCGAGCGCTTCGTGGAGATCGAACAAACCCCGTCGATCACGCGGCGCGCCACGTGACGCTTGTCACGTGGGACTCGTGCGCCGAGGTCCCTTTTGCACCAAGGGGTGTCCACTGGAGAGACTGTGGGGTCTCCATAAACCGTCAGAGAGCACGAGCCGCCGCATGCACGACCCCCTCGCCCCCGCACCGGAGCCCCTCTCCCACGGCCTGAAGCAGCGTCATCTGACGATGCTGGGCCTCGGCGGGGTGATCGGCGCCGGGCTCTTCGTCGGCTCGGGCGCGGGCATCGCCGTCGCCGGACCCGGCATCGTGGTCTCGTACCTGATCGCCGGCGCGCTCGCGATGCTGGTCATGCGGATGCTGGGCGAGATGTCGGCGGCGATGCCCGCGTCGGGGGCCTTCTCGGTGCACGCCGAGCGGGCGCTCGGCCGGTGGGCCGGCTTCTCGGTGGGCTGGCTGTACTGGTTCCTGCTCGTGGTGGTCCTCGCCGTGGAGGCGACGGGCGCGGCGCGGATCGCGCACGGCTGGGCGCCGGGGGTCCCGCAGTGGGGCTGGGTGCTGGTCTTCATGGTCGTGTTCACCGTCGCCAACCTGGCGGCGGTGAAGAACTTCGGCGAGTTCGAGTTCTGGTTCGCGGCGCTGAAGGTCGGCGCGATCGTCCTCTTCCTGGTCCTGGGCGTCCTCGCGATCGTGGGGTGGCTGCCGGACACGGACCCCGTGGGGGCGGCGAACCTGACCGGCCAGGGCGGTTTCCTGCCGAACGGCTGGGCGGGGGTCGTCTCCGGCGTCCTCGCGGTCGTGTTCGCCTTCGGCGGCCTGGAGGTCGTCACGATCGCGGCGGCCGAGTCGGACGACCCGGCGCGGAACGTGGCGCGGGCGGTGCGCAGCGCGGTCTGGCGGATCCTCCTCTTCTACGTGGGCTCGATGCTGGTCATCGTGACCCTGCTGCCGTGGACGTCGATGAAGCCCGGCGAGTCGCCGTACGTGGCGGTCCTGGACGCGATCGGGGTGCCCGCGGCGGGCCAGATCATGAACGTGGTGGTGTTCGTGGCGCTGCTGTCGGCGCTGAACGCGAACCTGTACGGGTCGTCCCGGATGGTGTTCTCGCTCGCGGAGCGCGGGGAGGCGCCGAAGGGGCTGCTGCGGATCTCGGGCGGCGGCGTGCCGCGCCGGGCGGTGCTGGCCTCGGTGGCCTTCGGCTTCGTCTCCGTCCTGCTCAATCTGAAATGGCCGGATTCCGTCTTCCTGTACATGCTCAACGCGGTCGGCGCGGTGCTGCTGTTCGTCTGGGCGCTGATCGCGGTCTCGCAGCTGCGGCTGCGGCGCCGGATCGAGCGCGAGGCGCCGGAGACGCTGACGCTGCGGATGTGGGGCTTCCCCTGGCTGACCTGGGTGGCGCTGGCCGCGATGGCGGCGGTGCTCGTCCTGATGCTGTACGACGACGGGGCGCGGCCGCAGGTGCTGTGGTCGGCGGCGGCGACCGGTGCGGTGCTGCTGGTGGCGTGGGTGCGGGAGCTGCGCACGAAGCGGGCATGATTCTTCACTTTGTGTGAAGGTCGTGCCCGTATAGCGGACGCGTATTCCCTCTGAGCGGTGCGCCCGCCCAGACTGTGGGCTGCTCCCGTCTCAGCTAGTGAACAGGGTTCGCCCATGTCTCGGACCACCGCGCCCGCGCCGGCCGACCCCAAGGACGGCGCGACCGCGCCCGCCGAGGGCCTCACGCACGGCCTCAAGCAGCGTCACCTCTCGATGATCGCCCTCGGCGGCGTCATCGGCGCCGGACTCTTCGTCGGCTCCGGCGCCGGCATCGCCGCCGCCGGACCGTCGATCGTGCTCGCCTACGCCGTCTCGGGCGTCCTCGTGATGCTCGTGATGCGGATGCTCGGCGAGATGTCGGCGGCGAACCCGGCCTCCGGCTCCTTCTCCGTCCACGCGGAGCGGGCCTTCGGCTCCTGGGCGGGCTTCACCTCGGGCTGGGCCTTCTGGTTCCTGCTCTGCGTCGCCGTCGGCCTGGAGGGCATCGGCGCCGCGAAGATCATGACGGGCTGGTTCCCCGGCAGCCCCGAGTGGGCCTGGGTCGCGCTCTTCATGGTGGTCTTCTGCGCCACCAACCTGGCGGCGGTGAAGAACTTCGGCGAGTTCGAGTTCTGGTTCGCCGCGCTGAAGGTCGGCGCGATCGTCCTCTTCCTCGGCATCGGCGTCCTCGCCATCGTCGGCGTCCTGCCCGGCACGGACGCTCCCGGCACCGCGAACCTGACCGGCGACGGCGGCTTCTTCCCGCACGGCTCCGAGGGCCTGATCGTGGGCCTGCTCGCCTCGGTCTTCGCGTACGGCGGCCTGGAGACGGTCACCATCGCGGCGGCCGAGTCCGAGCACCCGGTGCAGGGCGTCGCCAAGGCCGTCCGTACGGCGATGTGGCGGATCGCGCTCTTCTACATCGGCTCGATGGCGGTCATCGTGACCCTCGTCCCGTGGGACGACAAGGCGGTCGTCGAGAAGGGCCCGTACGTCGCCGCCCTCGACCACCTGGGCATCTCCGGGGCCGGCCAGATCATGAACGTGGTCGTGCTGGTCGCCCTGCTGTCGGCGATGAACGCCAACATCTACGGCGCCTCCCGCATGGCCGGCTCGCTGGTCGCGCGCGGCCAGGGCCCGAAGGCGCTCGGCCGGCTCTTCGGCGGCGTGCCCCGCCCGGCCGTGCTCGTCTCGTCGGTCGTCGGCTTCGGCTGCGTGCTGCTGAGCTACTGGCGACCGGACGACATCTTCATCTGGCTGCTCAACACGATCGGCGCGATCATCCTGGTCGTCTGGTTCTTCATCGCCGCCTCGCAGCTGGTGCTGCGCCGCCGCACCGAGCGCGAGGCGCCCGAGAAGCTGGTCGTGCGCATGTGGGCCTTCCCGGTCCTGACCTGGGTGGCGCTGGCCGGCATGGCGGCGATCTTCGTCCTGATGGCCCGCGAGGAGGGCACCCGCGTGCAGCTGTACTCGACGGGCGGGCTGACGCTGCTGCTGGCGGTCGTCGGCTTCGTGCGGCAGAGGGCGGCGGGCCGGGCTTCCTGACCCCTCCCCCGCGTGATGGGACCCCCGGACCACCGGTCCGGGGGTCCCTTCGTGTCCGGGGCGCGAGACCTAGGGCGAAGGGCTGATCAACTTCTCCCACACCTACTGTTAGCCTGCACTTGCATATAGGTTGCAATAAGCAGGAGCAGGCGAAGGGGCCGGGCACATGGCGATCTACACACTTCCCGAGCTGCCGTACGACTACGCGGCGCTGGAGCCGGTGATCAATCCGCAGATCATCGAGCTGCACCACGACAAGCACCACGCCGCCTACGTCAAGGGTGCGAACGACACCCTGGAGCAGCTGGAGGAGGCGCGCGACAAGGACCAGTGGGGCGCGATCAACGGCCTGGAGAAGAACCTCGCGTTCCACCTCTCCGGCCACATCCTGCACTCCATCTACTGGAACAACATGAACAGCCCGAAGGACGGGGGCGGCGGCGAGCCGCTGGCCGCCGACGGCGTCGGCGACCTCGCGGACGCGATCACCGAGTCCTTCGGCTCCTTCGCCAAGTTCAAGGCCCAGCTGACCAAGGCCGCCGCGACCACCCAGGGCTCCGGCTGGGGCGTCCTCGCCTACGAGCCGATCAGCGGCCGGCTCATCGTCGAGCAGGTCTACGACCACCAGGGCAACGTCGGCCAGGGCTCGGTCCCGATCCTGGTCTTCGACGCCTGGGAGCACGCCTTCTACCTGCAGTACAAGAACCAGAAGGTCGACTTCATCGAGGCCATGTGGCAGGTCGTCGACTGGCAGGACGTGAGCAAGCGCCACCACGCCGCCAAGGCCTCCGTGCCGCTGATCTCCTTCTGAACCGAGCCCGACAGGGCTCCCCCGTCGTCCTGCTCGTGATCGTCTTCTCAACCTTCACCTGCGGACGGAACGAGGAAGAACCCCCGCGATGACCTGAATCGCGGGGGTTCTTCTGCGCCTGCGGCACGGACTACTCGAAGCTGGGCGCCGCCGTCCGGGTGCGCTTGATCTCGTAGAAGCCCGGGGTCGACGCCACGAGCAGGGTGCCGTCCCAGAGGCGGGCGGCCGCGTCGCCGCGCGGGGTCGGGGTGACGACGGGGCCGAAGAAGGCGACCTCGTCACCCGTCGGGCCCGGTACGGCGATGACGGGGGTGCCGACGTCCTGGCCGACCTTGCCGATGCCCTCCTGGTGGGAGGCGCGCAGCTCGGTGTCGTACGTGTCCTTGTCGGCGTACTCGACCAGGTCCTCGGGCAGGCCGACGTCCGCGAGGGCGGCGGCGATGGCCTCGCGGGTCGGGCCCTCGCCGTTGTTGTGGAAGCGGGTGCCGAGCGCCGTGTAGAGCTTGCCGACGACCTCGTCGCCGTGCAGCTGCTGGGCGGCTATGACGACGCGGACCGGGCCCCAGGCCTTGGTCTCCAGCATCTCCCGGTACTCGGCCGGGACCTCGTCGAGCCGGTTCTCGTTCAGGACGGCCAGGCTCATGACCTTCCAGCGCACGTCGACCGGGCGGACCTGCTCGACCTCCAGCATCCAGCGGGACGTCATCCAGGCCCACGGGCACAGCGGGTCGAAGTAGAAGTCGGCGGTGGTCCTGCTCTCGGACATGTCACTCCTCGGTACGGCCGCGGGAAGAAGGTGGTGCGCCGAAAGGAGGCAACACCGCGGACGCGCGACGGCATTCCCCGCGCGCCGGGATTCCCATGCCGGGTACGACAGCTGCACATGGGAGGATTGCTGCTGTTTCGAACGCGCCACGAAGGAGTGACCGTGCCCGGTGAGAATCTGTCCCGCGACGAGGCCCAGGAGCGGGCCGAGCTGCTGTCCGTCGACGGGTACGAGGTCTTCCTCGACCTCCGCTCGGCCGTCGGCGACTCCGCCGAACCGGTGCGCACCTTCCGCTCGGAGACGACGATCCGTTTCCGCCGCACCGGCGAGGGCGACTCGACCTTCGTCGACCTGATCGCACCCGCCGTGAACGCGGTCACCCTCAACGGCCGCGCGCTCGACCCCGCGGTCGTCTTCGACGGCTCGCGGATCGCGCTCGACGGCCTCGCCGACGAGAACGTGCTCGTCGTGGACGCGCAGTGCGCCTACAGCCGGACCGGCGAGGGCATGCACCGCTTCGTCGACCCGGAGGACGGCGAGGTCTACCTCTACACGCAGTACGAGCCGTCCGACGCGCGCCGGGTGCACGCCGACTTCGAGCAGCCCGACCTCAAGGCCCCCTTCCGCTTCTCGGTGACCGCCCCCGAGGGCTGGACGGTCTGGTCGAACGGCGCCGGGGAGCGGGACGCCGACGGCGTGTGGCGGTTCGCCGAGACGGCGCCGATCTCGACGTACATCACCTGTGTCGTGGCGGGCCCGTACCACTACGTGACGGACAGCTACACGCGCGGCGACCTGGAGATCCCGCTCGGCGCGATGTGCCGCAAGTCGCTGGCGAAGCACTTCGACGCGGACGACGTCTTCCTGATCACCAAGCAGGGCTTCGACTTCTTCCACGACAACTTCGACTACCCGTACCCCTTCGGGAAGTACGACCAGGCCTTCGTCCCCGAGTACAACCTCGGCGCGATGGAGAACCCGGGCATGGTGACCTTCCGCGAGGAGTACATCTACCGGGGCAAGGTCACCCAGGCCCAGTACGAGAGCCGGGCCAACGTCATCCTGCACGAGATGGCGCACATGTGGTTCGGCGACCTGGTCACCATGGTGTGGTGGGACGACCTGTGGCTGAAGGAGTCCTTCGCGGACTTCATGGGCTCCTTCGTGAACGCCGAGGCCACCCGCTTCACCAACAGCTGGGTGACCTTCGCCAACAACCGCAAGTCCTGGGCGTACCGCGCCGACCAGCTGCCGTCCACGCACCCGATCACGGCCGACATCCGTGACCTGGAGGACGCCAAGCTCAACTTCGACGGCATCACCTACGCCAAGGGCGCGTCGGTCCTCAAGCAGCTCGTCGCGTACGCCGGCCGGGACGCGTTCCTGGAGGGCGCGCGCCGCTACTTCAAGCGCCACGCCTACGGGAACACGCGCCTCGCCGACCTCCTCACGATCCTGGAGGAGACCTCCGGGCGCGACATGAAGGCCTGGGCGAAGTCCTGGCTCCAGACCTCCGGCGTGAACACCCTGACGCCGGCCGTCACATGCGACGCGGAGGGCCGGATCACCGAGCTCGCCGTGCTCCAGGAGGGCGGCGAACCGCGCCCGCACCGGGCGGCGGTCGGTCTCTACCGGCTCTCCGGCGGGGCGCTCGTCCGGTACGCGCGGGCCGAGGCCGACATCACCGGCGCGCGGACGGTCGTCACCGAGCTCGCCGGCCAGGACAAGCCCGACCTGGTGCTCGTCAACGACGACGACCTCACCTACTGCAAGATCCGCTTCGACGAGGGCTCGCTCGCCACCGTGCGCGCGCACCTCGGCGAGATGACCGACCCGCTGGCCCGCGCCCTGTGCTGGTCCGCGCTGTGGAACCTGACCCGTGACGGGCTGATGCCCGCCCGGGACTTCGTCTCCGTCGCACTCGCCTTCACGGGCAGCGAGACCGACATCGGCGTGCTCCAGATGGTGCACGCCTGGACGAAGGCCGCGGTCACCCACTACGCGGCGCCCGAGTGGCGCGAGGAAGGCGGGCGACTGCTCGCCGAGGGCGGTCTGCGCGAGCTGCGGCTGGCCGAGCCGGGCAGCGAGCACCAGCTGACCTGGGCGCGGTTCTTCGCGGCGACCTCCTCCTCCGACACCGACTTCCAGCTCCTGGCGGGGCTGCTCGACGGTACGGCGAAGATCGACGGCCTCGACGTCGACCAGGAGCTGCGCTGGGCGCTGCTCACCCCGCTCGTCGTGCACGGCCTCGCCGACGAGGACCGGATCGGCGAGGAGCTGGCCCGCGACGACACGGCGACGGGCAAGCGCCACCAGGTCCGCCTCCTCGCCTCGCGGCCCTCGGCGGCGGTCAAGGCGCAGGCGTGGGCGCAGGTCGTCGAATCGGACACCCTGTCGAACGCGCTGGTCGAAGCGACCATCACGGGCTTCGTCCAGCCCTCGCAGCGCGAGCTGATCGCCCCGTACGGGGAGAAGTACTTCGCCGCGATCGAGCAGCTGTGGGCCGACCGGTCGATCCAGATCGGCATGGACGTCGTCCGCGGCCTGTTCCCGGGTCTTCAGGACGACGCGGCGACGCTGGCCGCCACGGACGCCTGGCTGACCTCGCACGAGTCCGCCGCGCCGGCGCTCCGCCGCCTCGTCGTGGAGGCCCGCGACGACCTGGCGCGGGCGCTCCGGGCGCAGGAGTGCGACGGGCGCGCGGCGCTCTAGCCGGTACGCCCCCCGGGGGCGGCGCCCATACGGGTGCCGCCCCCTTCGGCTGTCGAACGCGCGTACTTTAGGGCGAGGTTGTCCCGGAATGTCGACGGGCGTGTAACAGGGGTTAGGGGAACCTTCGGAAGCGGAAGACCCCCGGCATGAACCACAACACCCCCATCACCCCCCGCCCCCTCCCCCTCTCCTCCCGCACCGGCCGGGCGCAACGCCTCGCGTCGGCCGACCAGTTGAGGTCGCAGGGGATGCCCGCCGCCGAGGTCGCCGCGCACTGCCGGCCGGGCGGCTGGCAGCAGCTGCTGCCGGGCGTGTTCCTGCTGCACCCGGGGCAGCCCACCAGCGAGGACCGACTGAAGGCCGCGCTCCTCTACGCCCGCAGGACCACGGCCGTGCCCGCGCAGGGGCCGGACGCGATGATCACCGGGCTCGCCGCCCTGACCCTGCACCGCTTCTCGTCCGCTCCCCCGCTCACCGCCCTGGAGCGGATCGACGTGCTGGTGCCGCGCACCCGGCGGCTGCGGTCGACGGGCTGGGTGCGGGTGGTGCGCGCGCCCGAGGCACCGGAGCCGGTGGAGCTCACGGGCCTTCCCGTCGCGCCGGTCGCCCGCGCCGTCGCCGACGCGGTGTCGGGCCTCTCGGACGCGGCGACGGTACGCCGGCTGCTCACCGAGGCGGTCCGCGGCGGACACTGCGAACCGGGAGCGGTGGTACGGGAGTTGAACCGGTCCCGGCTGCTGACGCGGCCGCACGTGGTGGACGCGGTGGACGCGCTGCTCGCCGAGGGGCGGTCGCGCTCCGAGGAGCGGCTGTACGAGATGGTGCGGGAGTTCGGCCTGCCGGACCCGCTGTGGAACGTGGACCTGCGGCTGCCGGGCGGCCCGCATCTGGGCGGGGTCGACGCCTACTGGCCGGACCAGGCGGTCGCCGTCGAGCTGGACACCCGGGCCCCGCGGCAGGACGACGACGCGCTCTGGTCCGAGTACACCCGCAAGCGGGAGCACCTGGAGCGGCTCGGCATCACGGTCGTCCACCTCACGCCGCGCAAGCTGCGCGAGGCGATGGACCAGCAGGCCGCCGTGGTCCGCACGGCGCTGATGGCCGCGCCGGACCGGCAGCCCTCCGCGTACGTCGTCGTCCTGCCGCGGTGAGCGGCTACTTCTTCGGCGCGGTGCCGCAGAACTCGGCCTCGACGACCGTCTGGGTGTCGCCCGTCCAGTCGGCGTTGAAGTTGCCGGCGAGGGAGTGCTCGCCGTCGCGGGTCGCCTGGGCCAGGGAGGAGGAGCCGTGGATGCCGCCGCCGTGGCCCCAGATCTCCGTGCCGCAGTCGAGCTTCTGCTTCATGAGCCCCAGGCCGTAACCCACGTTCGGGTAGTCGGGGGAGATCGCGACGGTGGTGGTCATCTCCTTGAGACCGTCCTTCGTGAGGAGCCGGCCCTTGAGCAGGGCCCGGTAGAAGGTCTGCAGGTCCTGGGAGTCGGAGATGATCTCGCCCGCCGCGCCCGCGATGCTCGGGTTGAGGTCGGAGACCTCGTGGACGGGGGCGTTCGGGTCCCGGGAGAGCGTGGAGTACGCCGGGCTGCTGGGCTCCGGCATGGCCGTGCGGGTGCCGGGGACGGTGGTGGCGCGGAGCTTGAGCGGCTTGATGATGCGGTTCTCGACGGCCTTGCCGTAGGAGCGGCCGGTGACCTTCTCGATCACCATGCCGGCGAGGACGAAGTTGGTGTTGGAGTAGTTCCAGGCGGTGCCGGGCGTGAAGTCCGGCCGGTGGCCCATGGCGACGGAGACGAGCTGTGCCGGGGTCCAGGTGTCGTAGCGGTGCTCCAGGAAGCCGGTGCCGAAGACCCGCTCCTGGAAGGCGGGGTCCTCCGTGTAGCTGTAGATGCCGCTGGTGTGGTTGAGCAGCTGGCGGACGGTGATCTTCCGGCCGTCGTGGCCGTTGCCCCGGACGACGCCCGGGAGCCACTTCTCGACCGGGTCGTCCAGGTCGATGCGGCCTTCGGCCTGGAGCTGGAGGAGGACGGTGGCGGTGAAGGTCTTGGTGATGGAGCCGACCCTGAAACGGTCGTTGCCCTTCCGCTCGCCGGCGGTGCCGGTCCACCGGTCGCGGCCGTCGCGGGCCTGGGCGACGGCGCCGGGCACGCCGGCGGCGACGGCGGCCTGGAGTGCCTGCTGGGTGGCCGCGTGGTCCTGCCGGTGCGCCGGTGCCGCGAGGGCGGGCGCGGCGAGGGCGGTGGCGGCGAGGCCCGCCACGAGGGTGGCGGCGACGACGGTGCGTGCGGCTGACATGCGGGGCTCCCCTGGTCGAGTGCTGCGGTGCGCGGTGCGCGGTCGGGGGAGGGGACGGCGGGTGGGTGCGGGAGGTTGATCCCGCTCGTGACGGTTGAGCCGTTTTCGGCCTTCCCTCGGAGGGTCAGCCGTTCGCCGGGTCGCTGAGGGGCGACCGCCCCAGGGGCGGCCGGTCGCGCCAGAGCTGGAGGCCGATGTCGACGAGCTCGACACGGGTCAGGGAGGGCACCGAGTCGAGCGGGAACCAGGCCGCGAGGTCGGTGGAGCCGCCCTCCTCGTTCCGCAGGGAACCGCCGGTGATCCGTGCCTCGTAGAGGATCCGCAGGCCCTGCCAGTCGCCGGGGCCGCCGAGCCTGCGGAGCCGGGAGCGCCGGATGGAGTCGATGCCGAGGAGGGTGGTGGGCTCGGTCAGATAGCCCGTTTCCTCCTCGACCTCGCGGACGACGGTGCGGACGGGGTCCTCGCCGTGGTCCATGCCGCCGCCCGGCAGGGTCCACCGCTTGACCCCGTCCTTCGCGACCCAGCGGGCGAGGAGCACTTCCTCGCCCCGGACGCACACGGCGTAGGCCGCCACCCTCAACTCCTGCTGCATGAAACGAGGTTAGAACCAGTACACGGGATACGTCCGCCCCGTGGCGCGGCCCGCTCCGAGCCCGACGGCGACGAGGAGGAGGGAGGCGAGGGCGAGAAGGCCGATAAACGCCCAGAAGGGCGGGCCCTGCAGGGCGACGATGACGGCCGTGGCCGCCGCGGGCGAGTGCGGGGTGCGGGCGGACATCATCACCCCGAGGGCGAGACCGCCCGCGACGGCGGCGCCCCACAGGCCGGGACCCGCCACCGCGAGGACCGCGAACCCGGTGAGCGCGGAGAGGAGCTGGCCGCCCACCACCGAGCGCGGCTGGGACAGCGGCAGGTCGGGTGCGCCCGCCACCAGGGCCATGCTGGCGGCGAGCGGGGGGATGAGCAGCGGCTCGTGGAGGAGGGTGCCCACCGCCGCCAGGAGGAGGAGGGCGGTCACGCTGGCGGCGGTCGCGGTCAGGAGGACGGCGGGGCGGGGACGGGCAGGGGGCCGGCGGCGGGCGGGCGGCGCTTCGGGGGCGGGTCCGGTGGTGGGCGCTTCGGGGGCGGGCCCGGTCGAGGCGAGAGCGGTCGTGGTCACTGGGCCTCCAGGGGGGCGGGTTCGTGCCGGTGCGGGCGAAGGCCCTGGGTGGGGCGGGTACGACGAGGTCACGGTTCCGTCGGGTTGGCCGGGGAGTATTCCGGGGCCGACCAGCGCAGGGGGCTGCCGGCCGGGATCTCGACGGTGTGGTCGACGCGGAAGCGGGTGACGCGGCCCTCGGGGCCGTACTCGGTGCGCGCGACGCCGCTGAGCTGGAGGGTGGTGCCGGTCTCCCAGTCGAGGAAGAGCAGGCCGGCGCGGCCGTCCGACTCCAGGTTGCCCAGGGTCAGGAACATCGAGTTGCCCGGGTAGTCCCGCCAGCCGAGCTCCCGGGGCCCGTCGACGCGGACGAAGCCCGGCCCGCCGCCGCGGTGGCTCGTGTCGACGCCGTCGGGAGCGGCGGTGGCGATGAAGAAGGTGTCGGCGGCGCGGACGCGGCGCACCTGGTCGGGGGTGAGCGCGTCACCGTGCCGCACGGCGTCCGCCTCGGTGCGGCCCGCGGGATCGGAGCCGTACAGCTCCCGCTTCTGGAGGTACTTCGGGCAGTTGGAGAAGACCTGCTCGGCCTCGATCGTGAAGCCGCGGGCGCTGGGGCGTGCGATGCCGTTGAGGCGCATGCGGCGGCGGGTGCGGGGGTCGAGGGCGATCGTCCCGACGGGGGTGCCGTCGGCGGTGACGGCGTCCGCCAGCGGGTCGCGGGCGGGGACGCCGCCGGCGACGGAGACGGTGCGGGGGCCGGTGGCGCGGGTGAAGCCGGGCGGGCCGGTGAGGAGGCTCGCCCAGACGCGGCCGTCGGGGTCGGCGGCGCCGAGGGCGAGCATGGGCTGCGCTTCCAGGAAGGCTGCGGCGACGGGGCGGATGCCGGGGGTGATGGAGCGGCCCACGTGGTCCGCCAGGTCGCGGACGCCGACGCGCTCTTGCACGGCTAGGGAGCCGGGGTTGAAGGGGTCCATGACAGGCCTCACTGGAGTGCGGGGTCGGTGGGTGCGGGGTCGGTGGGTGCGGGGTCCTGGCGCGGGGGCGCGGTCCGGTTGTGCCCACCCGTTCCGCCCCGGGGCCCCCGGACGGAGGCGGGGGCAGGAACGATTGCCCACAACGGGGGGGCGGTTAGAAGAAGCCGCAGGTCGGGGCCGTCGAGGAGGGGGCTTCGGCGGCTTCGAGGCCCTTGGGGACGGAGATTTCGAGGCGGGTGCCGTCGGGGTCGTGGAAGAAGATGCCGCCGGAGGCGGAGCCTTCGCGGTGGGCGACGAGGCCGTCGTAGGCGAAGGTGGCGCCGCGGGCGGTGAGGGCGGCTTCGGCGGCGCGGACGTGGTCGAGGGACTCGGCCTCGAAGGCGAGGTGGTGGAGGCCGGCGCGGCCGGGGGCGTAGTCGTCGTCGGCCTGCTGCCAGAGGGTGAGGACCAGGGTGCCGTCCTGGCCGAGGAAGGCGAAGCGACTGTCCTCCTCCTTGCCCTCGCCGAGGACGTCGAAGCCGAGGACGTCGGCGTAGAAGGCGAGGGAGCGGTCCAGGTCGGTGACGTTGACGCCGACGTGGTGGGTGGCGAGCTTGCCGATCGCGGACATGGGGGTCCCCCTCTTCGATGTGGCCGCCCCTGCGGGCTAACCTCTTAATTCGACTTTAGAGGTTAGGTGCGAGCGGCGTCAACCGTTCACGTACTCTTGAGGGGTTAGCTCACCGAGGAGGGTGTCCCCATGACCGTCGCCGACCCGCGGCCGCTCGTCGGCGAACCGCTCTCCCTGGACCTGCTCAACACCCGCTGGAACGTGGAGGGGGTCCGGCAGGACCTGCTCTCCGGGATCGAGGGGCTCGCGGTGTGGCTCGCCTCCAACGGCCTGGAGCGGCGGTTCACTGCGGACGCCACCACGCTGCGGCACACCCTCGCCGCCCGGGACGCGCTCACCGGGCTCGTCGACCGCCCCGGCGACCCCGCCGCCACCGCGCGGGTCGACGCGGTCCTCGACCACGGCCGCATCAGGGCCACGCTCACCACCGCGGGCCCCGGCGAGGAGGCCGAGTTCGCGGACCCGTCCTGGGGGCCCGGCTGGGCCGCCGCGCGCGACTACCTCGACCTGCTGCGCACCGCTCCCGACCGGATCCGCGCGTGCGCCCACGAGGCGTGCATCCTGCACTTCTTCGACACCTCGCGGAACGGCACCCGCCGCTGGTGCTCGATGGCGGTCTGCGGAAACCGGGCCAAGGCCTCCCGCCACTACGCCCGCACCAAGGAGGGCTGACCCGCACCGAGGAGGGCCGACCCGCCCGGATCGCGAACTCGCCCCGCTTGGAACGGATTCGTCCGCTGTGGCGGATCCCGGGCGCTGGCGGGTTTGTGCCGTGGCGGCACAACGCCCCCTGACAACTCTCTACAAACCCCTGTCACTTGCGAAAGGCTGAGCGGTCATCCGGCACCGAATTCCGGACCCTCTCCTTTCACCCCCAGGGATGTAGATGACCACCCCCGAAACTCGGAGCTCCATACCCGGACGCTCGACGCCCGGGCACAGGCGTGCGGCGCGCATCGCCGCCGCCGCCGGGCTCGTCGCCGCACTGGTCGCGACCGGCGCCGCGCCCGTGCTCGCCTCCGAAGCCCCGGACACCACTCCCCCGGTCAAGGCCTCGAACCCCGCCGACAAGCTCGGCGCGATCGACGCCCAGCGCCTCACCGAGGCCGAGGCCGGCGGCGAGAAGAACGTCACCGTCCTCGTCGCCACCGCCCCCGGCGCCACCGAGCAGGTCGCCGGCCAGCTCGACGCCGTCCCCGGCGCCTCCGTCGGAAAGCAGCAGGACGCGCTCGGCTACGTGCGCGCCACCCTGCCGACCGCCAAGGCCGCGGCCGCGATCAAGGCCGCCACCCAGCTCTCCTCCGTCCAGTCGATCGACCTCCAGGCCGAGATCCCGCTGGACGACCCGACCCCGGACGCGGGCGCGGCGACGGCTGCCGTCGAGGGCACCACCGTCACCACGACCTACCCGGCCCCGAGCGCGAAGACCCCGGCGAAGAACCCGTACAACCCGTCCCACGAGACGGGCGCGGTCGAGTTCGTCGAGGACCACCCGAAGGCCGACGGCCGCGGCGTGACCATCGGCATCCTGGACTCCGGCGTCGACCTCGGCCACCCGGCCCTGCAGAAGACCACCACCGGCGAGCGCAAGATCGTCGACTGGGTCACCGCCACGGACCCGATCACCGAGGGCGACGCCACCTGGCGCCTGCAGAACGCCCCCGTCGCGGGCCCGGTCTTCACCGGTGCCTCGCAGAGCTGGAAGGCCCCCGAGGGCTCCTTCCAGTTCAGCCGCTTCACCGAGGCGGTCACCGCGGGCGGCGACCCGGCCGGTGACATCAACCGCGACGGCGACACCACCGACGTCTTCGGCATGCTGTACGACCCGGCCGCCGGCACCGTCCGCGTGGACGTCGACCAGAACAACGACTTCACGGACAACGAGCCGATGAAGCCGTACAAGAACGGGTTCCAGGTCGGCTACTTCGGTACCGACGACGCGTCGACCGAGGTCGCCGAGCGGACCCCGTTCGTCGTGGAGATCCGCAAGGACGTCCCGATGGACCCGCTGGGCGGCGTCTGGGTCGGCCAGAAGCGCGACTTCGTCAACATCGGCCTCGTCGAGTCCTCGCACGGCACCCACGTCGCCGGCATCACGGCAGCCAAGGGCCTCTTCGGCGGGAAGATGAACGGCGCCGCCCCCGGCGCGAAGATCGTCTCCTCGCGCGCCTGCACCTGGACCGGCGGCTGCACCAACACCGCCCTCACCGAGGGCATGGTCGACCTCGTGGTCAACCGCGGCGTCGACATCGTGAACATGTCGATCGGCGGCCTGCCCGCGCTCAACGACGGCGACAACGTCCGCTCCCGCCTCTACACGCGCCTCATCGACGAGTACGGCGTGCAGCTGGTGATCTCGGCCGGCAACTCCGGCCCGGGCACCAACACGATCGGCGACCCCGGTCTGGCCGACAAGGTCCTCTCGGTCGGCGCGGCGGTCTCCCAGTCGACCTGGGCCGCCAACTACGGCTCGGCCGTCGAGAAGAAGTACGCCATGTTCCCGTTCTCCTCGCGCGGTCCGCGTGAGGACGGCGGCGCGGCCCCGCTGGTCACCGGCCCGGGTTCGTCCGTGAACACCATCCCGACCTGGCAGGCGGGATCCGGCGTCGCCGAGGCCGGTTACGCGCTTCCCGCCGGCTACGGCATGCTCAACGGCACCTCGATGTCGTCCCCGCAGGTCGCGGGCGCCGGCGCGCTGCTCCTCTCCGCCGCCAAGCAGCGCGGCATCGAGCTCTCCCCGCTGACCCTCCGTACCGCCCTCACCTCGACCGCCCGGCGGATCCCGGGTGTCGCGGCCCACGAGCAGGGCGCCGGCCTCGTCGACATCAACGAGGCGTGGGAGTCGATCAAGGACGGGGCCACCGCCCACTCCTACAAGGTCGAGGCCCCGGTCGACACCGTGATCTTCCCGGCCCCGCACACCGGCACCGGTGTGTACGACCGCGAGGGCGGCCTCAAGGTCGGCCAGAAGAAGGTCTACGACGTCACCGTCACGCGCACGAGCGGCCCGGACCGGCCGATCGAGCACGAGCTGGACCTCAAGTACAACGACGGCACCTTCCGCATCCTGGGCGACGACGAGATCGACCTCCCGCTGAACAAGCCGGTCACCGTCAAGCTGGAGGCCCGCCCCCGCACCGCCGGCGTGCACAGCGTGCTCCTGGAGGCCGACGACGAGCGCACCGAGGGCGTCGACAAGCAGATCCTCGCCACCTCGGTCGTCGCGAGCGACCTGGTCGCCCCCGGCTACGGCTTCTCCGCCTCGGGATCGGTCCAGCGCAACAGCACCAAGTCGTACTTCGTGACGGTGCCGGCGGGCGCCACCTCCCTGGAGGTCGCGATCGGCGGCCTGAAGGAGAAGAGCCAGACCCGGTTCATCGCCATCCACCCGTACGGCGTCCCGGTCGACCCGACCGCGACCACGGGCTGCTACCCGCACTACAACCCGGCCAACACCTGCCGTCCGGACCTGCGCTCCTACGCGAACCCGCAGCCGGGCGTCTGGGAGATCGAGGTCGAGGCGCGCCGCACCTCGCCCGATCTGGACAACCCGTACACGCTGAACGTCGCCGCGCTCGGCGCCTCCTTCGACCCGGCGGTCCAGACCGTCGCCGAGGCGAAGGTCGGCACCCCGTCCGTCGTCGAGTGGACCGTCGCCAACAAGTTCGCCGCCCTCGACGGCAAGCTGAAGGGCGGCTCGCTGGGCTCGGCCAAGGTCGAGACCCCGACGATCCAGCACCACGAGAAGCACACGAAGACCGTCACCATCGGCGAGAGCGTCGAGCGGCTCGACATCGCGATCGGCAACACCTCCGACAAGGCCGCCGACCTCGACCTGACCGTGCTCCTCAACGGCAAGCAGGTCGGCCAGTCGGCCGACGGCGACTCGGAGGAGAGCGTCTCCCTGGTCAAGCCCGCCGCGGGCACGTACACCGTCGTGGTCGACGGATACTCGATCCAGGCCGCGGGCGGCACGACCTACGACTACAAGGACGTGTACTACTCCCCGGCGCTCGGCACCGTCCAGGTGGACGGCGCCAAGACCTACCCGCTGGCCAACGGCGCGAGCACCAAGGTCGCGGCCGAGGTCGTCGTCGGCGGCCCTGCCCCCGAGGGACGCCAGTTCTTCGGCCAGGTCCAGCTGCTCAACGCCCGCGGCACCGTCGCGGGCACCGGCAGCGTCCTGATCGGCGCGGTCACCCCGTAGCACCGTACGAGTGAGGGGGCGGGCGCCGAAACCGGTGCCCGCCCCTTTCGCGTCCCCGTCCCCGTGTGTGATGCGTCCAGGACGCGTCCCGACCCTTGGACAATGGATTGGACAAGGCGGGCGGGGACATACGCATCATGGACCGGCAGCACCCTGCACATACGTACGGAGGAGTCCCCGTGAAGGTCGGAATCGTCGGAGCCACCGGTCAGGTCGGCACAGTCATGCGGAAGATCCTGGCCGAGCGGAACTTCCCCGTGGACGAGCTGCGGCTCTTCGCCTCCGCGCGTTCCGCCGGCACCGTCGTCGACGGGGTCACGGTCGAGGACGCCTCCACCGCCGACTACACCGGCCTGGACATCGTGCTCTTCTCCGCCGGCGGCGCCACCTCCAAGGCCCTCGCCGAGAAGGTCGCCTCGCAGGGCGCCGTCGTGATCGACAACTCCTCCGCCTGGCGCCGCGACCCCGAGGTCCCGCTGGTGGTCTCCGAGGTCAACCCGCACGCGATCAAGGACCGCCCCAAGGGCATCATCGCCAACCCGAACTGCACCACGATGGCCGCCATGCCGGTCCTCAAGCCCCTCCACCAGGAGGCCGGCCTGACCGCGCTGATCGCCACCACCTACCAGGCCGTGTCCGGCTCGGGCGTGGCCGGTGTCGCCGAGCTGCGCACGCAGGCGTGTGCCGTGGCCGAGAACGCCGACCAGCTGGCGTTCGACGGCGAGGCCGTCGAGTTCCCCGAGCCCGCCGTCTACAAGCGCCCGATCGCCTTCAACGTGGTCCCGCTGGCCGGTTCGATCGTCGACGACGGCTCCTTCGAGACCGACGAGGAGCAGAAGCTCCGCAACGAGTCCCGCAAGATCCTGGAGATCCCGGAGCTCAAGGTCTCCGGCACCTGCGTGCGCGTCCCGGTCTTCTCCGGCCACTCCCTCCAGGTCAACGTCCGCTTCGAACGCCCCATCAGCGTCGAGCGCGCCTACGAGCTGCTCGAGGACGCCGAGGGCGTCGTGCTCTCCGAGATCCCGACCCCGCTCCAGGCGGCCGGCAAGGACGCCTCGTACGTCGGGCGCATCCGCGTGGACGAGACCGTCGACAACGGCCTGGCGCTGTTCCTCTCCAACGACAACCTGCGCAAGGGCGCGGCGCTGAACGCCGTGCAGATCGCGGAGCTCGTCGCGGCCGAGCTCAAGGGCTGACCCGAGGCACCTCCGGAGGGGCGGCTTCCCGTTGCGGGGAGCCGCCCCTCCGGCGTGCCCGCGCGTGCCAGAGTGCCTCCATGACCCAGATACCCAGGGGTGCGAACGTCCCGGTGCCCGCGCAGCCCCTCCACGTCGCGGTCAGCTGGCGGACCGGGCACGAGGTGCCCGACGTGGACGTGTCGGCGCTGCTGCTCGGGGCCGGGGAGCGCGTGCGGGGCGACGCCGACCTGGTCTTCTACAACCACGCCGAGCACCCCTCGGGGGCGGTGCGGCACCTGGGGAGGTCGGCGCCGGGCGTGCCCGGCAGCCCGGCCGCCGACTGGATGTGGCTCGACCTCGCGCGCGTGGAGCCGGACGTCGGACGCCTGGTGATCGCCGCCTCCGCCGACGGGGGTGCCTTCGGGCAGGTCCCCGGGCTCGACGTGCGGGTCACGGACGCGTCCGGCAACCCCGTGGCGTACTGCGCGATCGAGAGCGCGACGACGGAGACGGCCTTCGTCTTCGGGGAGTTCTACCGGCACGGCGGCGGCTGGCGGTTCCGCGCGGTCGGCCAGGGGTACGCCTCGGGCCTGGCCGGGCTCGCGACGGAGTTCGGCATCGTGGTGGAGTCCCCGCCGCCGCCGATCCCGGGCCCCGGCTACGTCCCGCCGCCCCCGCCGCCGGCTCCGGCGGCCCCGCCCGTGCCGGTGGCGGACCCGTACGGCGGGGAGTTCCGGCCGGCCGTCTACCAGGGGCGCGGCAAGGAGACCGTGCACTGCGACCCGGCGCTGCCGCCGGGGCACTGGGTGCTCCTGGAGATCGAGTCGTTCCACTCGCTCTCCACCACGATCGAGGCCTGCGACACCTACGGGCGGGCCGAGGAGTTCCTCCTCATGGCGTACGAGGACGACGTCCGCGCCCGGACGGTCGCCCTGGTCCCGCGCGCCCGCCCGCTGACGCTGCGGGTGGAGGCCGACGCGCCCTGGACGCTGCGGGTGCTCCCGCTGTCCCACGCCCGTCGTTTCGACAGCCACGTCGAGGGCCTCGCGCACGATCTGGTGATCTACGACGGGCCGCCCGGGGTGCTCGACTTCGCGCACCACGGGGAGTCGAACTTCACGGTCCACCAGCACACCCCGCCGCGGGACCCGCTCTACGACGACGAGGAGCAGGACCTGCTGGTCAACGAAATCGGGGAGGTCCGGGTGAGCGCCCCGGTGCCGGGTCCCGGGCTGCTGCGGATCAGCGGCGACGGACCATGGAAATGCGCGGTGCGCCGCTGAGCCGGCCCGTGGAAGGATGGCCCAAACGTCACGAAACCGAGGAGTTGACCGGGTGCCTGGCACAAACCTGACCCGTGAAGAGGCTCAGCAGCGGGCAGCACTGCTGACCGTGGACGCGTACGAGGTCGAACTCGACCTCACCGGTGCGCAGGAGGGCGGCACCTACCGGTCCGTCACCACCGTCCGCTTCGATTCCGCAGAGGCCGGCGCCTCGACCTTCATCGACCTCGTCGCGCCCGCCGTCCACGAGGCGGTGCTGAACGGCAAGTCGCTCGACGTCGCGGCCGTCTTCCGCGACTCGCGGATCGCCCTCGACCACCTGGTCGCGGGCCGCAACGAGCTGAAGGTCGTCGCCGACTGCGCGTACACCAACACCGGTGAGGGCCTGCACCGCTTCGTCGACCCGGTCGACGACCAGGCGTACCTGTACACCCAGTTCGAGGTGCCGGACGCGCGGCGGGTCTTCGCCTCCTTCGAGCAGCCCGACCTGAAGGCGACCTTCCAGTTCACCGTGAAGGCCCCGGCCGGCTGGAAGGTCATCTCCAACTCGCCGACGCCCGAGACGCCGAAGGACGACGTCTGGGTCTTCGAGCCGACCCCGCGCATCTCGACGTACATCACCGCGCTGATCGTGGGCCCGTACCACTCGGTGCACTCGTCGTACGAGAAGGACGGCCAGACCGTCCCGCTGGGCATCTACTGCCGTCCGTCGCTGGCCGAGTTCCTGGACGCGGAGCACATCTTCGACGTCACGCGGCAGGGCTTCGACTGGTTCCAGGAGAAGTTCGCGTACGACTACCCGTTCGCGAAGTACGACCAGCTCTTCGTGCCGGAGTTCAACGCGGGCGCGATGGAGAACGCCGGCGCGGTCACCATCCGCGACCAGTACGTCTTCCGCTCGAAGGTGACGGACGCGGCGTACGAGCGGCGGGCCGAGACGATCCTGCACGAGCTCGCCCACATGTGGTTCGGCGACCTCGTGACCATGGAGTGGTGGAACGACCTGTGGCTGAACGAGTCGTTCGCCACCTACACCTCGGTCGCCTGCCAGGCCTCGGTGACGGGCACCCGCTGGCCCAACGCCTGGACGACCTTCGCCAACGCGGAGAAGACCTGGGCCTACCGCCAGGACCAGCTGCCGTCGACGCACCCGATCATGGCCGAGATCAACGACCTGGAGGACGTGCTCGTCAACTTCGACGGGATCACGTACGCCAAGGGCGCGAGCGTCCTGAAGCAGCTCGTCGCCTACGTCGGCCAGGACGAGTTCTTCAAGGGCGTGCAGGCCTACTTCCAGGCGCACGCCTTCGGCAACACGCGCCTGTCCGACCTGCTCGGCGCCCTGGAGGAGACCTCCGGACGCGACCTGAAGACCTGGTCGAAGGCGTGGCTGGAGACGGCCGGCATCAACATCCTCCGCCCCGAGGTCGAGACCGACGAGAACGGTTTCATCACCGCCTTCGCCGTCCGCCAGGAGGCCCCCGCGCTGCCCGCCGGCGCCAAGGGCGAGGCCGTCCTGCGTCCGCACCGCATCGCGATCGGCTTCTACGACCTCGACGACGCCGGCCGGCTGGTCCGCACCGACCGCCTGGAGCTGGACATCGAGGCGGCCGGCCTGACCGCCGTGCCGCAGCTGGTGGGCAAGGCCCGCCCGGCGGTCGTCCTCCTCAACGACGACGACCTGTCGTACGCGAAGGTCCGCCTCGACGAGGTGTCCCTCACCAACGTCACCGCGCACCTCGGCGACTTCGCCGAGTCGCTGCCGCGCGCCCTGTGCTGGGCCTCCGCCTGGGACATGACCCGCGACGGCGAGCTGGCCACCCGCGACTACCTGGCGCTGGTGCTCTCGGGCATCGCCAAGGAGTCCGACATCGGCGTGGTCCAGTCGCTCCAGGGCCAGGTCAAGGCGGCTCTCGACCTGTACGCGGCGCCGGAGTGGCGGGCCGAGGGCCTGGCGCGCTGGGGCACCTTCGCCCAGGAGCAGCTGCGCGCCGCCGAGGGCGGCAGCGACCACCAGCTGGCGTGGGCGCGGGCCTTCTCGGCGACCGCCCGTACGGACGCCGAGCTCGACGTGCTCGCCGGGCTGCTCGACGGCGGCGTGGTGATCGAGGGCCTCGCCGTCGACACCGAGCTGCGCTGGGCGTTCGTGCAGCGGCTGGCGGCCACCGGCCGCTTCGACGAGGCGGAGATCGCCGCCGAGCTGGAGCGCGACCGGACCGCGGCCGGCGAGCGGCACGCGGCGACCGCGCGGGCGGCCCGCCCGACGGAGGCCGCGAAGGCGGAGGCCTGGGCGTCGGTCGTCGAGGACGACAAGCTGGCGAACGCCGTGCAGGAGGCCGTCATCGGCGGCTTCGTCCAGGCCGACCAGCGCGAGCTGATCGCCCCGTACACGGCGAAGTACTTCGCGGCGATCAAGGGCGTCTCGGAGACCCGCAGCCACGAGATGATCCAGCAGATCGTGGTCGGCCTCTACCCGACGCTCCAGGTCTCCCAGGAGACCCTGGACGCGACGGACGCGTGGATCGCGGAGCACAACCCGGTTCCGGCGCTGCGGCGCATGGTGACCGAGTGCCGCGCGGGCATCGAGCGTGCGCTGAAGGCGCAGGCCGCGGACCGCGCGTGACGTCGGTCCGGTGACCGGTGAAGGGGCGCCCTCCCCCGTGGGGGCGCCCCTTCGTCGTGTCAGCCGCCGAGGGCCGCGTACCGGGCGCGCAGGTCGGCCGCGCCCTGCTCCGTGAGCGTGCCGTGGAGGCGCATCCGGGCGACGCCGCCGTCGGGGAAGGCGTCGAGGCGGACGTGGGTGACGACGGCCTGGGCGGGGAGCTTGAAGCGGTGCAGGGTGTCGGGCTGGAGGCGGGTCCTGGGGATGATCTCGAACCACTCCGCGCCGCCCGAGGGGTCGCCGTTGCAGCCCTGGAGGGCGATCCAGCCGGCCGAGTTGCCCTTGAGGTAGGCGGTGTCGATCTCGACGGCGCGGACGGCTCCCTGGGCGGCGAGGCGGAAGCGGACCCAGTCGTTGGTGCCGCGGACCCGGCGGCGCCGGTTCTCCCAGCCGTCGTCCATCTTGCGGGAGGTGCCGGGCAGGATGATCTGGGTGGGCGAGGAGTAGAACCGGTCCGACGCGTCCTCGTACGCACCGCCGTTGAGCACGGCGACGAGGTCGAGGGTGCCGAGGAGTTCGAGCCACTCGGGGTCGGGCACGACCTCGCCGTGGACGCGGAGGCGGGCGATGCCGCCGTCGGGGTGCTGGCAGACCCGGACGTGGGTCCAGCGGCGCTCGGCGTCGATCGGGAAGCCGTTGGCGGCGTGGCCGCGGACGGGGGTGGGCGGGACGAGCTCCTCCCACTTCGCGTCGAGCAGCTCTGCGGGGCCGGGCGAGCCTTCGACGGCGGTGGCCTGGATGCTCACCCGCTGCGGGTAGTTGCCGCGGAAGTGGGCGGTGTCGACGACGATCCCGCGGATGACGCCGGGGGCGCCGAGGCGGACGATCGCCCAGTCGTGGTCCTCGGGGGCGGGGAAGACGTTCTCGGCGTCGGCGCCGCGGCGGCGGCGGGTCTCCCAGCCGTCCATGATCTTGCCCTTGTGGCCGAAGTGCTCCGGGTCGAAGACGGCCGGTTCGCGGACGAGGAGGTTCTCCCGTTCGGCGAAGAACTCGTCGTTGGCGGCCACGACGCCGCCTCCGAGGCGGCGGTCGGCGAGGTCGACGAGCTCGGTGAAGGGGAAGTCGCCGGAGCGGTAGTCGGCGTACGGGTCGCCGCCGGAGTAGGGGGCGGCGTCGTTGGCGTGCGGGTCCTGGTCCCGGCTCGTCTCGAAGGTCATGTCCCGACTCTGCGCCCCGTGGACCCGGGCGGTCCATCGAATGTTTTCGACGATGACGTTCAGTTCTGCTGAACGGTCTCCCGGGCCGCCGCCGCCTGGCGGAGCGCGGCCAGGACCCGGGACACCGCGGGGCCGTCCTCCGCCCCTCGCCGCACCGCCGCGACGACGTGGCGGCGCGGCTGGTCGGCGGAGAGGACGCGCATCACGACGCCGGCCCCGCCCCTGCGTTCGGCCGAGGCCATCCGGGGGACGAGGGCGATCCCCATCCCGGCCTCGACCATGGCGAGGATCGCGGTCCAGCCGGAGGCGCTGTGGGCCTGTTCGGGCACGAAGCCGGCGGCCTCGCACGCGGCGGTGGTGATCTCGGACCAGGGGCCGGAGCCGCCGAAGATCCAGGGCTCGGCGGCGAGGTCGGCGAGCCGCAGCCCGGGGGCGTCGGCGAGCGGGTGGTCGGCGGGCAGGGCCACGTCGAGCGGGTCGGCGAGCAGCGGCACCCGGCTGAACTTGGGGTCGCGCACGGAGGGCGCGTGGGCGGCGAGCGAGAGCGCCAGGTCGACCTGGCCGGCCGCGAGCAGTTCGTACGCCTCCGCCGCCTCGGCCTCCCGGACGCGGACGTCGAGCCCGGGGTGCGCGGTGCGCAGCTGCCGTACGGCGGGGACGACGAGCGCGGGCACCGACGTCGAGAACGCCGCGACCCGCACCTGCCCCGCCTCTCCCCGCAGGTATCCGTCGAGTTCGGCGTCGGCGCGTTCCAGCTGCGCGAAGACGACCTCCGCGTGCCGCAGCACCAGGTGGGCGGCGTCGGTGAGCCGGACCCGGCGGCCCTGGGCCTCCAGGAGGCGCACGCCGAGCTGCCGCGCGAGGTTGGTGAGCTGCTGCGACACGGCCGAGGGGGTCATGAGCAGGGCCTCCGCGGTCGCGGTGACGGTGCCGCGGTCGCGGAGGGTGCGGAGGATATGGAGCTTCTTGATGTCCCACTCGGTCATGGGGCGCAACCTATCCGGCCGGGTCTACCGCGCGGAGCTCAGTGCCACTCCGCCGAGGATGAGGACCATGCTGGCGCCGCCGAGGAGGCCGAGCCGTTCGCCGAGGAGGGCGTACGAGAGGAGGGCGACGCAGACGGGCTGGAGGTAGTACACGATCCCGGCGCGGGCGGCGCCGATCAGGGTGACGGCCTTGTTCCAGGCGAAGAAGGCGACGGCGGAGGAGAGCACGCCGACGTAGACGAGCGGGCCGACGGTGCCGGCGGTCGGTTCGAAGCCGCCCTGGACGGCGAGGCTGATCCCGTACGCCGGGAGGAGCATGAGCGCGCCGAGGGCGAAGGTGGTGAAGAGGAAGGCGAGGCCGCCGAGTTCGGCGGGGCGGCGCTTGAGCAGGGCGCTGTAGGAGGCGAAGCAGACGGCCGCGGCCATGACCCAGAGGTCGCCGGTGGCGAGGTCCGGGGCGAGCGAGCCCTTGCCGACGAGGAGCAGGACGCCGGCGCAGGCGATGAGCATGCCGGTGGTGCGGCGCGGGCCGAGGCGGTTGCCGCCGAGGCGGGCGAAGAGGGCCATGAGGACCGGGGAGGCGGCCATGATCATGCCCATGTTGCCGGCGGAGGTGGCCGTCCCAGCCTGGTTGACCAGGGTGTTGTAGACGGTGATGCCGAGCAGTGCGGCGAGGGTGAGGAAGCGGAGGTGGCGGCGGATCAGGTGCCGCTGCCGCCAGGCCTCGCGGGCGGCGAGGGGGGCGACGGCGAGGAGGGCGACGTTCCAGCGCCAGAACGCCGCCTGGACCGGGGGGACGGTGTCGTGGAGGGCGCGGGCGGCGACGAAGCTGCCGGACCAGACGACGGTGGCGAGGAGTGCCAGGAGCACGCCGAGGCCGGCGCCCTTGGCGGGTGCCGGCCTCTCGGGGGCTGCGGGTTCGGTGACCGCGGGTTCGGTGACCGCGGGTTCGGTGGCGTGGGTGGCGGTGGTGCTGGTCGGGGCGGTGTGGGCGGTGGTCGGGTGGCGGGCGGTGGTCGGCTGCATGCCGCCTACCGTCGCACCCCCGAAACCTCCAGGTCCATCGAAACTTCCTGACCATTCTTTTCAGTGGAACTGAACGTTTCGACGGTCTGCGGGGCCTTCGGCCTCCGGGGGCCCAGCTGGCCCGCCAGGGTGGCGCCGAAGGCGATCAGCATGCCCGCGACCTGCACGGGACCGAGCGCCTGGCCGAGCGCCGCCCAGCCGATGATCGCCGCGGTGATCGGGGAGAGCGGGCCGAGGAAGGTGACCGAGGAGGCGCTGAGCCGCTCGATGCCGCGGAACCAGAGGAAGTAGGAGATCGCGGTGTTGCCGAAGGCGAGGTAGGCGTAGCCGGCCAGGTTGGTGCCGGTCAGGGCCGGCGGAGCGCCCTCGATCAGGAAGGCGATGGGCAGGATGACCAGGCCGCCTGCGGTGAGCTGCCAGCCGGTGAGGGCGAGGGCGCCGACGCCCTCGGGGCGGCCCCAGCGCTTGGTGAAGACGATGCCCGCCGACATGGAGAGGGACGAGAGCAGTCCGGCGACCACGCCGACCGCGTCGAGCGCGGCCCCCGCCTTGAGGACCACCAGGCTGACGCCGAAGGCGGCGACGACGGCGGTGACCAGGGACTTCGCGGTGGGCTTGTCGCCGAGGAAGAGGGCGGCGAGGCCGACGACGAAGAGCGGGCCGACGGATCCGACGACGGCGGCGACACCGCCGGGGAGCCGGTAGGCGGCGAGGAAGAGGAGCGGGAAGAAGGCGCCGATGTTCAGGGCGCCGAGGACCGCGGCCTTGCCCCACCAGGCGCCCTTGGGGAGCTTCCGGGTGAGGGCGAGGAGCAGGAGGCCGGCGGGCAGGGCGCGCATCAGGCCGGTGAAGAGCGGCCGGTCGGGCGGCAGGAACTCGGTGGTCACGAAGTAGGTGGAGCCCCAGGAGATCGGGGCGAGTGCGGTGAGCGCGACGACTGCTGCCTTGCGGGACATGACGGTTCCCCCTGCTGTCGAGTGCCGGACTGGCTTGGCGGTAATTAACTTACCACTAAGCTACTTACTTGCAAGTGGCTTTCTTGCCATCGACCGGAAGGGAAGGGGAAACTGAGGCCATGACGACGCAGAACCCCGGCTACGACGCCGTCGACGCCATCACCGACCAGTGGGCGGCCGTCCGCCCCGACCTGGACACCGTGCCGATGGCCGTCTTCGGCCGGATCTACCGGTTGTCCAACGCCATGCGCGGCAAGGTGGACAAGGCGTACGCGCCCTACGGCATGGCGCTCGGGGAGTTCGACGTGCTCGCCACCCTGCGCAGGTCCGGAGAGCCGTACACGCTCTCGCCGCGCGAGCTGACCGCCACGCTGATGATCACCACCGGCGGCATGACGGGCCGGCTCGACAAGCTGGAGAAGGCCGGGCTGCTCACGCGCAGCCCCGACCCGAACGACCGGCGCGGGCTGCGGGTCACCCTCAGCGAGCGCGGCAGGGAACTGGTGGACCAGGCCGTCGGCGCCGGCCTCGGGGAGCAGAAGGCCGCCCTGACGGCCGCGCTCACCGAGGAGGAGGCGGACCAGCTGGCCGCGCTCCTCCGCAAGCTGCTCGCCACGACCGTCTGACGACGGCGGGCGGCGGGGGCCTCAACGCACGCGAGGGCGCCGCACGGTACGTCGTACCG
>NZ_JBHJQI010000116.1:0-27445 GCF_042262805.1 Streptomyces sp. NPDC056361 | reverse complement strand
CCCGGCGGGCGGTCGGCGTATGTTGCCCGACATGGCGATCAGCGAACTGCCCGACTCCCGCACCGAGGACGACGGTTCGGCCGTCATCCGGGTCTTGAGCTACAACGTCCGCTCCCTGCGCGACGACGAGGACGCCCTCGCCCGGGTCGTCCGCGCCTGCTCCCCGGACGTCGTCCTCGTCCAGGAGGCCCCGCGCTTCTTCCGCTGGCGCAAGCACGCCGCCCGGCTCGCCGCCAAGAGCGACCTCGTCGTCCTCGGCGGCGGCGCCCCCGCGGCCGGACCCCTGCTGCTCTGCTCCCTGCGCGCCACCGTCGAACGCACCGAGGACGTCCTGCTGCCGCTCACCCCCGGCCTCCACCGCCGCGGCCTGGCGACCGCCGTCGTCCGCTTCGCCGGGGCCCGGGTCGGGCTGATCAGCTGCCACCTGAGCCTGCGGAAGGACGAGCGGTACGCCCAGGCCGGCATGGTCCTCGACCGGGTCGCCGCCCTGGGCACCCCGTACACCGTCGTCGCCGGCGACCTGAACGAACGCCCCGGAGGCCCCGCCTTCACCCGGCTGACCGCGGAACTCCAGGACGGCTGGGAGACCGCTCCCTGGGGCGGCGAGCACACGTGGACCCCCGGCGACCCCCACCAGCGCATCGACGCGATCCTGGCCACGCCCGGCGTCGAGTTCCTCGGCTGCGGCGTCCCCCCGCACCTCGACCCGGCGGACCTGCGGGCCGCCACCGACCACCTGCCGGTCCTCGCGGCGGTCCGCGTCCCCGCGGCGGACTGAACGGCGGGCACCGGCGGCCGCGCCACGTCCCCGGCGTACGGAGCCCGGCGCAGCCGACCGAAGCCCGGGAGACGCCTCGGCGCCGACCGGTGCGAGGGCGGCGCCGGGAGGATCAGACGACCGCCCCGCGACCCGGGTCGTCGAACCCGTCGTCATCGTCGTCGTGCTTCATGCGCCCGACCAGGGTGGCGAAACCGCCCAGGAAGCCGCCGATGCAGAGGGTCGTCAGCCACCAGGTCATGTCCCACTGGAGGAGGACGGCCACCAGCATGAGGACCGGGCCGCCGACCACGGCGAGCCAGGCGAACCTGGTCGTCACGTCGGTCTCGGGCAGCGGCGGCGGCTCCGGCGGGACGAAGTGGCCCTCGTCGGATCCGTCCGGGCCGTCGTCCGGTTCGGCGGGCGAGTAGTCCCGGGGGCCGGCGGGCCGCACCCCGGGCGCGAAGACGATCGAGCTGCCCAGCACGGGCCGCTCGGGGCCGTCACCGGCCTCGGGATCGCCGCCCCCCTCGGGGGCGCCGTCGGTCCCGGGGGCGTCGGCCGTCCCCGGCTCGTCCGAGGCCTCCGGCGGGGTCCCCCCGGTCTTCGGCCGCGGCTTCCAGGGCGTGCCCTCCCCGACCACGGGCCTCGGCCGCACGGGCCGGACCTCCCCGTCGGGCCCGTCGCCGGCCTCGTCCTCGGGCTCCGGCAGCGGCAGGTTCTCTATCGGCCGGAACGGCTTCGCCCCCGGCGGGTCCGCGGGCTCCTGGCCGTACCCGGCGACGATCGCGGCCCAGGCCGCCTCCTCGTCGATGGGCTGCGGCTCCCGCTCGCCGCCGTCCTGCTGGTCAGCCACCGCTCCTGCTCCCCTTTCCGTCGACAAGACCCGGCGCGAGGCGCTCGACGAAAGCCAGGCTCTCGTCGAAGATCCGCTCCGCGTCATGGTCCAACGTCGCGACGTGGTAGCTCTGTTCCAGCAGGACCTCCCGGACGTCGGTCGAGGAGATGCGGGAGAGGATCCGGGCCGAGTCGACGGGCGGCACGACGTGGTCCTGCGGGCTGTGCAGCAGCACCACCGGCTGCGTGACCTGCGGAAGCTCCCCGTCCACGGTCCTGAAGAACTGGCGCAGGGAGTGCGCCGCGTGGAGCGGCACCCGGTCGTAGCCGACCTCGGCCACGCCCTCCTTCGCGATGTCGCTCGCGATGCCCTTGGTCGAGGGGACCAGGTGCCGGACCACCGGCAGCGCGTGGGCCGCCAGGCCGTGCACCTTGTTCCCCGGGTTGACCAGGACGATGCCCTTCACCGCGTCCCCGTACCGGGCGGCGAGCCGCAGGGTCAGCGCCCCGCCCATGGAGAGGCCGAAGACGAAGACGGTCGTGCACCGGTCCAGGAGCTCGCGCAGCGCCCGGTCCACCTCCGCGTACCAGTCGTGCCAGGTGGTGACCTGCATGTCCTGCCAGCGGGTCCCGTGGCCGGGCAGCAGCGGCACCGACACCGTCAGCCCGCGCTCGGCCAGGTACTCGGCCCAGGGGCGCATCGACTGCGGGGAACCGGTGAATCCGTGACAGAGAAGGACGCCGACCTCTCCGCCGTCATGGCGGAACGGCTCGGCTCCGGGAAGGACCGGCACCGGGGTCTCCTGTTCGTTGCGACTCCGGCGTGTTCGGGGGCGCCGGAGCGACGGAAAATGGGGAAGGACCTTCACGTTACGCGACCGGACCGACACCGACCAGGGCCGTAGCGGGGGGCGTGCGCCGGTACGGGATAAAGTCGTGGCGACGGCACACGGAAGGCATGGCGAGTTGATCTACGGCGCAATGAAGTTCTCCCTCGGAGGGTCTCTGAAGCTTGCCTTCCGGCCCTGGGTGGAGGGTCTGGAGAACATTCCCGCCGACGGGCCGGCGATCCTGGCGAGCAACCACCTCTCGTTCTCGGACTCCTTCTTCCTGCCCGCCGTCCTCGACCGCAAGGTCACCTTCATCGCCAAGGCCGAGTACTTCACCACGCCCGGTGTGAAGGGCAAGCTCACCGCCGCCTTCTTCAAGGGCGTCGGCCAGCTCCCGGTGGACCGCTCGGGCGCCCGCGGCGCCGGCGAGGCGGCCATCAAGGCCGGCATCGAGGTCATCGAGGGCGGCGGCCTCTTCGGCATCTACCCCGAGGGCACCCGCTCGCCCGACGGCCGCCTCTACCGCGGCAAGCCCGGCGGCCTCGCCCGGGTGGCCCTGGCCACCGGCGCGCCCGTGATCCCGGTCGCGATGATCGACACCGAGAAGATCCAGCCGCCCGGCAAGGTCGTCCCCAAGCTGATGCGCCCCGGGATCCGGATCGGCAAGCCGCTGGACTTCACCCGCTACCAGGGCATGGAGGGAGACCGCTTCATCCTCCGCTCGGTGACCGACGAGGTCATGTACGAGATCATGAAGCTGTCCGGCCAGGAGTACGTCGACATCTACGCGACCGCCGCCAAGCGGCAGATCGCGGACGCCGAGAAGGCGGCCAAGGAGGCCGTCAAGGCCGAGATCGCCGCGCGGGAAGAGTCCGGCGCGTAACTCCCCGCGAGGGGTTTTTCCGGGGGTGGGGGAGATGGCCAAGCGCGAGCATGTCGTGCGCATGTCGGTCGAGCAGCCGCTGTGGCGGGCGCTGACCGGCTACCGCGTGCTGACGATGGTCTACGCGGTCCTGCTGTTCGCGTTCGACCGGGACGCCTTCGAACGGCCCTGGATCGCCGTCGGCTATCTGGCCGTGATGTGCGTCTGGACCCTCGCCACCCTCCCCAAGGTGGCGAACGCGGCCAGCTGCACCAAGCGCTTCCTCGTCGCCGACCTCGCCATCGCCCTCGCCGGCATCCTCCTCACCCCGCTCGCCGACGCCCAGGCCCAGTCCGTCGACGGCCCCACGCTGCCGTCGATATGGACCGCCGGCTCCGTCCTCGCGTACGCGCTCAAGGGCGGCTGGCGCTGGGCCGGAATCGCCTCCTCCCTGGTCGCCGTCGCCAACATCGTCGAGCGCGGCCACCCCAGCCGGGACACCCTCCACAACGTGCTGCTCGTCTGGGTGGCCTCCATCGCCATCGGCTACGTCGTCGAGGTCGCCCGCGCCTCCGAGCGCACCCTCGCCCGCGCCCTGGAGATCGAGGCCGCCACCCGGGAACGGGAACGGCTCGCCCGCGACATCCACGACAGCGTCCTCCAGGTCCTCGCCATGGTGCAGCGGCGCGGCACGGCCCTCGGCGGCGAGGCCGCCGAACTCGGCCGGATGGCCGGCGAGCAGGAGGTGGCGCTCCGCACCCTCGTCGCCGGCGGGCTCGCCCGGCCCAGCCTGGTCTCCGAGGACGAGTCCGAAGGGGCGGTCGTCCGCGTCGTCGAGGTCGACGAGGAGCCCGGCGACGACACACCCGTCGACCTGCGCCTGCTCCTCGCCCCGCGCGCCGGGGCCCGCGTCACCCTCTCCGAGCCCGGCGCCCCGGTCCTGCTGCCGGCGCCCGCCGCCCGGGAACTGGCCGCCGCCGTCGGCGCCGCCCTGGACAATGTGCGGGTGCACGCGGGCGACGACGCCCGCGCCTGGATCCTGGTCGAGGACTGGCCGGACGAAGTGATCGTCACCGTCAGGGACGACGGCCCCGGCATCCCCGAGGGCCGTCTCGCCCAGGCGGAGGGCGAGGGCCGGATGGGCGTCGCCCTCTCCATCCGGGGCAGGCTGCGGGATCTGGGCGGCACGGCCGAGCTGATCTCGGTACCGGGCCAGGGCACGGAAGTCGAGTTGAAGGTTCCACGGGGGAAGGCAGGGGAGAAGTGAGCGAGCAGCAGGCCGAGCGCCGGATCAAGGTGATGGTCGTCGACGACCATCCGATGTGGCGGGACGCGGTCGCCCGCGACCTCGCCGAGGCGGGGTTCGACGTGGTCGCCACCGCGGGCGACGGCGAGCAGGCCGTACGCCGGGCCACGGCGGCGGCGCCCGACGTCCTCGTCCTGGACCTCAACCTGCCGGTCAAGCCGGGCGTCCAGGTGTGCAAGGAACTGGTCGGCGCGCACCCCGGCCTGCGCGTCCTCGTCCTCTCGGCGAGCGGCGAGCACGCCGACGTCCTGGAGGCGGTCAAGTCCGGCGCCACCGGCTACCTCCTCAAGTCGGCCAGTACGGAGGAGCTGACCGACGCCGTGCGGCGCACGGCCGTCGGCGACCCCGTCTTCACCCCCGGTCTGGCCGGGCTCGTCCTCGGCGAGTACCGCCGGCTCGCCTCCGAGCCCGCCCCGGCGGCCGGCGGCGACGAGCCGAAGGCCCCGCAGCTGACCGAGCGCGAGACCGAGGTCCTGCGGCTCGTCGCCAAGGGGCTCAGCTACAAGCAGATCGCCGAGCGCCTGGTGATCTCGCACCGGACGGTGCAGAACCACGTCCAGAACACCCTCGGCAAGCTCCAGCTGCACAACCGGGTGGAGCTCGTCCGGTACGCCATCGAGCGCGGGCTCGACGACGCCTGAGGCGGCCGGCCGGCGCGCTGGGCCGTATATTCGCGATATTCGTGCATATGCGGCCCAAGGCGACGACAAGGGGAAACCCGTGGAGATCCTGGCATTCGGCGTGCAGGCGGACGAGGAGCCCCTCATCGAGAAGGCGTTCGAGGGACACCACGACGTCCGCTCCCTGGGCGTCTTCCTCACCGAGGACACCGCCCCCATCGCGGCCGGCTACGAGGTCGTCTCCACCAGCGTCAACTGCAGCCTCGACCACCGGGTCCTGCAGACCATCGCCGCCGGCGGCACCCGGATGATCGCCCAGCGCTCCACGGGCTTCAACAACATCGACCTGGAAGTCGCCGAACGCCTCGGCCTCACCGTCGCCCGCGTCTCCCACTACTCGCCGTACTCCGTCGCCGAGTTCGCCTGGACCCTCGCGACGGCCGTCAACCGCCGCATCACCCGCGCCTCCATCCGCACCCGCGACTTCGACTTCCGCCTCGACGGGCTGATGGGCCGCGACCTGCACGGCCGCACCGTCGGCGTCCTCGGAACCGGCAAGATCGGCGAGGCCTTCACCCGGATCGCCCACGGCTTCGGCATGAGGCTGCTCGGCTGGGACGTCGCCGAGAACCCCGCCTGCGCCGCGCTCGGCATGACGTACGTCGAGAAGGAGCAGCTCTTCGCCGAGGCCGACCTCATCAGCCTCCACGTACCGCTGCTCCCCTCCACCCGGCACCTCATCGACGCCGCCGCCCTCAAGTCCATGAAGGCCGACGCGATCCTGGTGAACACCAGCCGCGGCGGACTCGTCGACACCGAAGCCCTCGTCGCCGAACTCCGGGCCGGCCGCTTCGCCGGCGTCGGCCTGGACGTCTACGAGGCGGAGGCCGGGCTCTTCTTCCTCGACAAGTCCCTGGAGGTCGTCGAGGACGACACCCTCGCCCGGCTCGTCACCTTCCCGAACGTGCTGGTCACCTCGCACCAGGCCTACTACACCGTCGACGCGGTCGGCCAGATCATCGACACCACGGTGCGGAACGTCCTCGACCACACCGCCGGGCGGCGCAGCGAGAACGTCCTGGTCCCGAGGGCGTCCTAGGGGGTGCCTTCCCGACAGGGAGTGCCCTGCCGATCAGGCGGCAGGGCACCTAGACCAGCACTCCGGCGAGGAGCGAGGCCGTCAGGGCCGCGCCGTCCGTCGTGAGCACCGACTCCGGGTGGAACTGGACGCCGGCGAAGCCCGGCCCGCGCAGCGCGTGCACCTCGCCCGACTCCTCGTCACGGCTGACCTCGATCCGGTGCAGGGCGAGTTCCGTCGCCGACCGGTCGTCGCAGCGGGCCGTGAAGCTGTTGTAGAAGCCGACGGTCCGCTCCTGCCCGAAGAGGTCGATCCGCAGCTGCGCCCCCTGGAACGGGGTCCGCTTGCGGACGATCTCCAGGCCCAGCTCCGCCGCGATCAGCTCGTGCCCGAGGCAGACGCCGAGCAGGCCGTGGCGGTGGTCCCGCACCAGCTCGGCCGTCAGGGCGCGCAGGAAGCGCATCTTCGGGTCGGCGGCGTCCGAGGGGTTCCCGGGGCCGGGGCCGAGGACGACGGGCCCCTCGTGGGCGAGCGCCAGCTCCCGCAGCCCCGGCTCGTCGTAGCGGAGCACCGACACCTCGAGGCCGGAGGAGCGCAGCACGTGCGCCAGCATCGCCGTGAACGTGTCCTCGGCGTCGATCACGAGCGCGTGCCCGGCCAGCTCCGCCGACCTGACCTGCATCTTCAGCCAGAACGGCGCGAGGTCCGCCCGGCGCGCGTCCAGCGCGGCCCGCACCCGGGGATCGTCCGCGAGCCGCACGGGCGCCGGGGCGTCACCACCGGCCGGCCGGCCCTCCCGCACACCGAGCGCGGTGAGCACTCCGGCGGCCTTGGCGTGCGTCTCGGCCACCTCGCCGGCCGGGTCCGAGTGCCGGACGAGGGTCGCCCCGACGGGCACCTTCAGCCGCCCTCCCGCGTCGATGTCGGCGGTGCGGATCAGGATGGGGGAGTCGAGCGTCTGCGCCCCGCTCCCGTCCGTGCCGAGCAGCGCGAGCGCGCCCGCGTAGTAGCCGCGGCCGCCGGTCTCGTGACGCTCGATCACCCGGCAGGCGTTCTGCACGGGCGAGCCGGTCACGGTCGCCGCGAACATCGTCTCGCGCAGCACCTCCCGCACGTCGAGCGAGGACCGTCCGCGCAACTCGTACTCGGTGTGCGCGAGATGGGCCATCTCCTTCAGTCGCGGGCCGATCACCACCCCGCCCATGTCGCCCACCGTGCACATCATCTTCAGCTCCTCGTCGACCACCATGGAGAGCTCCTCGGTCTCCTTGCGGTCGGCGAGGAAGGCGAGCAGGCCCTCGGCGGTCGGGGCGGCACCGGTCGGGTAGCGGTACGTGCCGCTGATCGGGTTCATCACGACCGTCCCGCCCGACATCCGCACGTGCACCTCGGGGCTGGCCCCGACGAGCGTCCGGTCGCCGGTGTGCACGACGAACGTCCAGTACGCGCCGCGCTCGCCCGCGAGCAGCCGCCGGAACAGGGCCAGCGCGTCGGCCCGCCCGAAGCCGGGGATCTCGCCGGTGTAGGTGCGCCGGATGACGAAGTTCGCCCCCTCGCCCGAGCCGATCTCCTCGTCGATGACCCGGCGCACGGTCCCGGCGTACTCCTCGTCGGAGACGTCGAACCGGCCGCCCTCGACCGTCACGCCGTGCGCGGGAAGCGCGTCGAGGGCGTCGGCGAGCGGCAGCTCGTACGACTCCTCGGCGACGAGCACGGAGAGCGGGGTGCCGTCGTCCCGCACGTCGAAGCCCCGCTCCCGGATCTGCCGGAAGGGCACGAGCGCGAGCGTCGGCAGCGGTCCCACCGGCAGGTCCGCGAGGCGCTCGGCCTCGTGGACGGGGCCGAGCAGCACCTCGACGGTGTCGTGGTCGCGGCCCGGGGTGCGCCTGCGCAGCAGGGCGAAGGGAGGGCAGTCGTCGTCGAGGAGGCGGGAGAGGTCCATGGGGTGCGTCGTTCCTTCCGGTGGAGTGCGGAGAGGAACGGCCCGGGTACGAGAAAGGCCGCCCCTCGGGGCGGCCTGTGTGCGTTCGGTGTACGCGCAGTCAGTGGGCCGCCGGATGAGCGGTCCACCACCAGTTCTGGATCTGAGGCGCGAACATGC
Source organism: Streptomyces sp. NPDC056361 (assembly GCF_042262805.1). Taxonomy (NCBI): domain Bacteria; kingdom Bacillati; phylum Actinomycetota; class Actinomycetes; order Kitasatosporales; family Streptomycetaceae; genus Streptomyces; species Streptomyces sp. NPDC056361. The sequence continues at coordinate 19,054 of NZ_JBHJQI010000116.1, read as the reverse complement.
GAGCACTGTAACCCAGCCGGGCACGGAACGGGGCCCGGTCCGCACCGTGGACGGTGCGGGCCGGGCCCCGGAGGCCGTGGCCGTGTGCCGACTGACCGATCAGAAGCGACTGACCTATCAGAAGATCAGGTTGTAGATCTGCCAGCCACTGCCGACCTGCAGACGCGGCGGGAACGGCGCCTTCGGGTTGCCGTTGTTGGCGTACAGCCACAGCGCACCCGATCCGTCCCGGGCGATGACGTCCGGACGGCCGTCCTTGTTCAGGTCGCTCGGGCCGAGGATCGTGTTGTACGTCTGCCAGCCGGTGCCTATCTTGAGCCGGGGCCCGAACGGCTTGGACGCCACGCCGGTGCCGTTGTAGAGGTACAGCGCGCCCGTCGTGTCGCGGCCCATGACGTCGGGCTTGCCGTCACCCGTGAGGTCACCCGTGCTGACGATGCTGTTGTACGTCTGCCAGCCCGTACCCACCTTCAGGCGCGGCCCCAGCGGCGAGTTCGGGTTCCCGGTGCCCGGGTACAGCCACAGCACGCCCGAGCTCTCCCGACCGATCACGTCGGGCATCCCGTCGCCGGTCTGGTCCCGCACACCGATGATCTGGTTGAACACACCCCACCCGGTGCCCGCCTTCACCCGCGTCTTGAACGGCTGCGACGGGTTCCCACTGGCCGGGTAGTACCACAGCGCCCCGCTCGGCTCCCGGGCGATCACATCACCCGTACCGTCAGCCCGCAGCGCCGTCAGCGGCGTCACCAGGTTGTACGCGTTCCACCCCGTCCCCACCTTGTACCGCGCCAGGAACGGCGCGGAGGCCTTCCCGGTGCCCTGGTACTGCCAGAGGGCACCCGAGGTGTCACGGGCGAGGAGGTTGTAGCGGTTGGTGGCGGAGACGGGCGCGGTGGCCGGCGCCTCCACGATGTCGCTCTGCTTCACCCAGGTGATCTTGTGGTGGAAGCGGATCGGCACGAACAGCGTGGTGCCGACGACGTTCTTCTGCGCGGAGCCGAACCAGTCGTCGCCCTTCACCGCCGGACCGGCCTTCACATAGGCCTGGCCGGAGGCGAACGTGAACTTCGACAGCGGGTCGTTCTCGTCGCCCGGCGCGCCCAGACCGGCCGCGGTGTAGGCGGCGGTCTCCGGGAAGGAGCGGCCGAAGACCTTGGTCGAGGCGAGCCCCGCCTTGAGCTTCACGGTCGTGGCGCCGGCCACCGGGACGGTGTACTGGCCGCCCGGGTTCTGGAACCAGGCCTTGACGCCCGCGTACCAGATGGCCGTCCAGTCGTCCGTGGCCTCGGCGACGACGTACGTACCGCCGGCGCGGACCTTGTTGCCGTAGTTCGAGCCCTCGGTCCAGCCCGAGGTGTAGTACGGGTCCTTCAGCGTCGTCGCGCTCGTCGAGGGCGACGTGTACAGGTAGCCGAAGTTGGAGGGACGCGCCGGGACGGCCGTGCCACCGGTGGTCAGCTTCGGCTGGTTCGCCGTGGTGAAGGGCGGCACCACGCGGACGACCTGGCCGGCCTGGAGCAGACCGCCCGGGCCCTTGTCGCCCTGGGGAGCACCCAGCAGCGACATGTAGTAGTTCCAGTCCCAGTACGGGCCGGCGTCCCAGTGGAGGTTGGCGACGTTGCCGTCCGTCTGGAGTGCCACCTCGTCGTGGCCGATGATGTGCTCACGGTCGATCGGCACGCCGTACGTGGTCGCGAGGTACTTCACCAGCGCCGCGGAGGAGCGGTACTGGGGCTCCGTGTACCAGCTGCCCTCCTTGATCGCGTAGCCCTCGTGCTCCACGCCGATCGCGTGCATGTTGTGGGTCCAGTTGCCCGCGTGCCACGCCAGGTTCTTGTTCTCGAGCATCTGGGTGACCAGACCGTCCGAGGCGCGGACCAGGTAGTGGGCGCTGCCCGGCCCCGTCGGGTCGGTGAGCACCTTGAGCGAGCCGTCGTAGCCGCCCTCGGTGTCGTGGATGACGATCTGGCGGATGTCCACGCCCTGGTTGGGGCGGTCACCCGCGGTGTAGTTCTTCCGCCCCGCGGAGTTGGGGACGCTCAGCTTGACGTCGCAGAGGTTGGGCGGGCACTCGGGGAGCGTGGTCTCCGTCGTGCTCGCGAAGCTGGCCGCCAGCGGAACGTTCGCCGGCTTGACCGGCTCGACCGAAGGGTCGGCCGGCAGAGCGACCTGCTCTCCGTCGAGAGTGAGTTCCCGCTCGCCCGTCTTGATCGACTCGAAGACGCGCTTCGCGAAGAGGTCGGCGCCCTTCCGGTCGGAGGACTGGCCGTAGCGCGCCACGGCCGGGTACCAGTCGCCCGGCTCCTCCGACAGTTCGGCGCCCGCCTGCTTCTGGTAGTCGGCGAGCAGGGCGGCACCGGCGCGGATGGAGGCGGCGGTGTCGTTCTGGACGGCCTCGGTGGAGCTGTCGATCAGCTCGGCGGCCTTGTCCAGCGTGTGGAGCTTCGGGTCGTCGGTGTCGACGAGCGCCTTCTCCAGGACGCGCCGGACCTTCTCGCGGTCGAAGGTCTTCTCGATCTCCGGCTTGCCACTGCCGTTGAAGTGGTCGATCTGCTCGTCGGTGACCTTGCGGTCCACGTCCTCCGGGTCGACCTTCGTCAGACCCATGACGTTGTACGCGCCGGTCGTGCTCGGCTCGCCGTCGTGCGACTCCCAGCGGGTCTGCTGGTACGACACCGCCATCAGCACGCTCTGCGGTACGTCGAACTCGCGCGCCGCGTTTGCGAACTGTGCCTGGAGGGAAGGGTCACCTCCGGACGAGTCGCCGGCCGCGCCGAGGAGGCCCGGGGAGGCGACCGCGATGGTGCCGATCGTGGCGGTGGCGACGACGGCGGCCGCCGCTCCGTACAAGAGTCGTTTCTTCTTGCGGTCCCTGCGGTGCCTCTGGGTCACGCCCACCCCTGTGGTTCGACTGTGTTCTTGTGAAACGGGCCAGAGGGTAACACCACTCGAAGGCGTGAACGGCACCGGGTGACATTTCGGGCGCGCGTCTCAGTCACTGGTCAGGGGGACAGGAGCGGACGAAGAACCCCGTAATGTGGTGCGCGTGACCGTGAACGCTGATTCCCACGCCGTCGCCAAGGCGACCTGGCGAGACCTGCCCGCGGCGCAGCAGCCCGAGTACCCCGATGCCGAGGCTCTGCGCGATGTGATCGCGGACCTCGAGTCGTATCCTCCGCTCGTCTTCGCCGGCGAGTGCGACCAGCTGCGTGCCCGGATGGGAGCCGTCGCCCGTGGCGAGGCGTTCCTGCTCCAGGGCGGCGACTGCGCCGAGGCCTTCGACGCCGTGTCCGCCGACCACATCAGGGCCAAGCTCAAGACGCTGCTCCAGATGAGCGCCGTCCTCACCTACGCGGCCTCCGTGCCCGTGGTGAAGGTCGGCCGCATCGCCGGCCAGTACTCGAAGCCCCGCTCCAAGGGCACCGAGACCCGTGACGGCGTGACCCTGCCGACGTACCGGGGCGACTCGGTCAACGGCTTCGACTTCGACGAGAAGTCCCGCATCCCGGACCCCGAGCGCCTGAAGCGGATGTACAACGCCTCCGCGTCGACGCTCAACCTGGTGCGCGCCTTCACCACCGGTGGTTACGCCGACCTGCGCCAGGTGCACGCCTGGAACCAGGACTTCGTGAAGTCGTCCCCCTCGGGCCAGCGCTACGAGGCGCTCGCCCGCGAGATCGACAACGCGCTGAACTTCATGAAGGCGTGCGGCACCGACCCGGCCGAGTTCAAGGCGGTCGAGTTCTACGCCTCCCACGAGGCGCTGCTGCTCGACTACGAGGGCGCCCTGACCCGTACGGACTCGCGCACCGGCAAGCTGTACGACACCTCCGGCCACATGGTCTGGGTCGGTGAGCGCACCCGTCAGCTGGACCACGCGCACATCGAGTTCTGCTCGCAGATCGCCAACCCGCTGGGCATCAAGCTGGGCCCGACCACCACGGTGGACGAGGCGCTGACGTACATCGACCGCCTGGACCCGGACCGCGAGCCGGGCCGGCTGACCTTCATCGTCCGCATGGGCGCCGACAAGGTCCGCGACAAGCTCCCCGAGCTGGTCGAGAAGGTCACCGCGTCGGGTGCGGTCGTCGCGTGGGTCACCGACCCGATGCACGGCAACACCTTCGAGGCCGCCTCCGGCCACAAGACGCGCCGTTTCGACGACGTGCTCGACGAGGTCAAGGGCTTCTTCGAGGTCCACAAGGGCCTCGGCACCCACCCGGGCGGCATCCACGTCGAGCTCACCGGTGACGACGTCACCGAGTGCGTGGGCGGCGGCGACGAGATCTTCGTCGACGACCTGCACCAGCGCTACGAGACGGCCTGCGACCCGCGCCTCAACCGCAGCCAGTCGCTCGACCTGGCGTTCCTGGTGGCCGAGATGTACCGCGATCAGTAAGTAGATACCTACGACGATGGGGCGCGGATCCATGTGATCCGCGCCCCATCGTGGTATCGGGGGCTTTTGAGGCTCCCGGCCGCCGGGTAAGGTTAGGTTAGCCTTATCGATCTCGGCGGGAGGTGAACCGCGTGTACGTCTGCTCATGCTTCGGTGTCACGGAGAAGCAGGTCAAGGACCACGCCGACGCGGGCGCCTGCACTCCCCGTCAGATCGCCTCCGCCTGCAAGGCCGGAACGGACTGCGGTTCCTGCGTCCGTCGAATTCAGGCCATTCTCGGGCGCGGCAACTGCCCGCGACGGGAGCTCGTGGACCAGGGCATGCCCGCCCTGGCCTCTGAGGCCGACGCGGTCGCCGAACTCGGCGAAGCGGCCTGAGCGACTCCCCGGACTAGCTCGGCTGCTCGATCAGCGTCGAGATGTAGAGCGCCTCGCCCAGGGACTCGATCAGCTCCAGCTGCGTGTCCAGGTAGTCGATGTGGTGCTCCTCGTCGGCGAGGATCTCCTCGAAGAGGTTGGCCGACGTGACGTCCCCCTTGGCGCGCATCACCTCGATGCCCCGCTTGAGGCGGTCGATGGCCTCCACCTCGACCTGGCGGTCCGCCTGGAACATCTCGGTGATCGTCTGGCCGACGCGCACGTGGAAGAGCCGCTGGTAGTTGGGCAGGCCGTCGAGCATCAGGATGCGCTCGGTCAGCTTGTCCGCGTGCTTCATCTCGTCGATGGACTCTTCGCGGGTGTACTTGGCGAGCTTCGTCCAGCCCTTGTTGTCCTGGATGCGGTAGTGCAGCCAGTACTGGTTGATGGCCGTCAGCTCGCCGGTCAGCTGCTCGTTGAGGAACTCGAGGACCTCGGGGTCGCCCTGCATCGCAGAGGCTCCTTCCACTTCCACGCTGTGTGTCTACGCCGTCACTGGGCAGGATGGCCGCATCCTCGCACCCCGAATGGGGGGCGTCCAGTAAGTGCAGGCTTAGTCGGAGTTGCCCGAATCGGATCGGCCGGAAGGTCGGCTGGTCATGACCACCCCTCGCGGTCTGTCACCATGGATGACATGGGCCAGCCGGAGAGCGGAGTACACCGGGAAGCGGGGCAGCCGGATCGTTCTCCGGATCTTCCGCCGGGCCAGCGGCTCCAGCGCGGCTGGCCGGTCACCCATTACGGGCCCGTCCCCAAGTTCAAGCCGGACCGCTGGGAGTTCCGCGTCTTCGGGGCGACGGCCGACGGCGACAAGCGCTGCTGGAACCACGAGGAGTTCTCGGCGCTCCCGTTCTCCTCGGTCGTGGCCGATCTGCACTGCGTCACGAAGTTCAGCATGCTCGGCTCCGAATGGGGCGGCGTGGCCGCCCGTAAGATCCTGGAGCTCGCCCCGCCCGCACCCTCGGTCACCCATGTGATGGTCTGGGCCGAGTACGGCTACAGCGCCAACATGCGGCTCGCCGACTTCGCCGCCGACGGCACGATCTTCGCCACCCACAAGGACGGGGAGCTGCTCACCGCCGAGCACGGCTTCCCGCTCCGCCTCGTCGTCCCGCACCTGTACGCCTGGAAGGGCCCCAAATGGGTCCGGGGCGTGGAGTACATGGCCGCCGACCGCCGGGGCTTCTGGGAGGAGCGCGGCTACCACAACCTCGGCGACCCGTGGACGGAGCAGCGCTACTCGTACCAGGAGGAACCGGGAGACGGTCCGGAGCTGTAGGAGCTCCGGACCGCCGGGGGTGCCTCGGTGCGGGTCGTCCCGCGGGTCGATCAGTGGTGGTACTGGTGGACCACCGCGTGGCCCTTGCCGCGGCCGATCATCCACTTGTTGACCGGCGTGGTGATCACGAAGGCGGCGGCGAGCGCGATGGCGAGCACGATCCAGAACGTCGGCTCGGAGAGGTGCGCGTCCATGGCTCCGGGCCAGAGGGCGATCACGCCGTTGTCGATGATCTCCATGACCGCGATGGAGAGGGTGTCGGCGGCGAGGGCGACCTTGAAGGCCGTCTTGAAGTCGACGCCGGCGGCCAGGATGCCGCGCAGGGTCAGCGCGTAACCGAAGAAGAAGGCCAGGATGATCGCGAGGATCATCGTCTGCACGTTGCCCCAGCCGAACGCGGTGCCGATGATCATGCCGAGGACCTCTCCGATGGCGCAGCCGGTGAGGCAGTGCAGCGTGGCCTTCGCGGCCATGGCCCAGGAGACCTCGCCCACGGCGTGACCCTGATGGCCGTGGTGGCCCCGATGGTCGGCGTGCCCTGTGTGCTCATCGTGGCCGGTGTGGCCGGTGTGGCCGGTGTGGCCGGTGTGGCCGGTGTGTCCGGCGCCGTGGTGCCCCGTGTGGGCGGAGCGGTCCGCGTGGGCGGTGTGCGCCGCGTGGTCCCCGTGAGCCGAGTGGTCCGTGTGGGTGCCGTGGTCGTGGTGGGTGTGCTCGTCGTGCTGCATCGGGTGCCCCCATGGTCGGGTAGCGGTGCCTGCCTTCACAGGAACCGTATACCCCCCTGGGGTATTCCTCAACGGGAATGCGGGTCAGCCTCGGAGCTTCTTCAGCAGCTCCACGTCCGCGAGGTGACCGGCCTTGCCGCCCGGTGTCTCGATGATCAGCGGTACGCCGTCGGTCGCCGGGTGCCGGAGGAGATTGCGGAACCCGTCCTCGCCGATGTGGCCGATGCCGATGTTCGCGTGGCGGTCCTTGCGGGCGCCGACGACGTCCTGGGAGTCGTTGGCGTGGATCAGCTTCAGCCGTCCCTCACCCACCGTCGCCACCAGCTGGTCGAGGGTCTGCGTGGCGCCGTGCGGCCCGGTCAGGTCGTGGCCCGCGGCGAAGATGTGGCAGGTGTCGAGGCAGATCCCGAGCTTGGGGTGGTGGTCGAGGGCGTCGAAGTACGGCCCGAAGTCCTCCGCGCGCGAGCAGAGCGAGAAGCCCTGGCCGGCCGTCGACTCCAGGAGGAGGTACGGGTCGTCCTCGTGCGTCAGCTCGTCGAGGAGCGGCAGCACCCGCTCGCGGACCTGGGCCAGTGCCACCGCACGGGGGCGGCCGCCGGTCGCCGAGCCGGTGTGCACCACCACGCCCTTCGCGCCGATCTCCCGGCCCCGCCGCAGCGAGTGCCGCATCGACTCGACCGACTTCTCGACGGTGGCCTCGGTGTGGGAGCCGAAGTTGATCAGGTACGGGGCGTGGACCCAGGCCGAGATCGACTCGGCCTCGCACTCGGCCCGGAACCGCTCGTCCTGGGCCGGGTTGCCGACCGGGGTGGCCCAGCCGCGCGGGTTGGCGACGAAGACCTGGACGGTCTCGGCGCCGAGCTCACGGGCGTAGCCGAGGCCGGTCGTGGCGAGGCCACCGGCCACGGGGACATGGCCGCCGACGGGGTTGCGCATCAGTCTCTACAGTCCCTTGATCGTGATCGTGACGGTGGAGCCCTCGGGGGCGGTCCCGCCGCCCTTGACGGACTGGCCGGACACCGTGTCGCCGAGATAGGGGAAGGACTTGTCGACCTTCACCTCGAAGCCCGCGTCCTCCAGGGCCGCGCGCGCGTCCGCGGTCGTCTCGCCCGTGACGTCCGGGACCTCGACCAGCCGGGGGCCCTTGGAGACGGTGAGGGTGATGGTGTCGCCCTCGGCGGCGCGGCTGCCCTCGGCGAGGGACTGGGCGGCGACGGCGCCGGCCTCCTCGGGCGAGTTGACCCGCTCCGGGGCGACCTTCACGGTGAGTCCGGCCTCCTGGAGCGCGGCCGTGGCGTCGGCGACCGTCTCGCCGGTGACGCCGGGCACGTCGATCGGGGTGCCCTTGCTGACCACCAGGGCGATGGCCGAGTCCGGGGCGCGCTCGGTGCCGGGCTCCGGGTCGGAGCCGATCACGGCACCCTGTGCCACGGAGTCGCTGAACTCGGTGGTGATCACCCCGGGGACCAGGCCCTCCCGCTCCAGGAGGCGCTTGGCCTCCGCGAGCGGCTTGTTCCTGAGGTTGGGCACCTTCACGATCTCGGGGCCGCGGGAGAGCGTCAGGACGACCGTGCCGTTGCCCCGGAGGCGCTCGCCGGGTGCCGGGTCGACGGCCATGACCGTGCCACGCGCGTACACGTCGCTGAAGGCGCGCTTCGTCGAGCCGACCTCCAGTCCGGCATCGGCGATCCGCTGCGTCGCGGCGGCCTCGGTCTGTCCGAGGACGGCCGGGACGCGGGTGAACTGGCCGGAGCTGATGTACCAGACGCCGGTGCCCAGGCCCAGGGCGAGCAGGACGGCGACGACGGCGAGCAGCGGGCCGCGCGGGGGTCGCCGACGGGTCGTGGGGGGCGCCTCCGGCGCCGGCATGCGGTTGGTGTGCAGCACCTGCCCGGCGTCCGCCCCGGCCGCCGCGGGCCGGGCGATCACGCTGGTCCGGTCGTCGGCGGTGTCCCGGTCCTCGGACCGCGCCTGCGGGGGCACGGCGTCGAGCTGGTCGTCGCCGAGCGCGGCGCGGGCCTCGCGGAGCAGCGCGAGCAGCGCCACGGCGTCGTACGGGCGGACGTCGGGGTTGCGGGCGCTGGCCGTCGCGACCAGCTCGTCCAGCTCCAGGGCGAGCCCGGGGACGGCGGCCGACGGGGCCGGCACGTCGGTGTTGAGGTGCTGGTAGAGCACCTGGGCCGGGGTGTCGCCGCCGTGCGGCTTCGCGCCGGTCAGCATCTCGTACAGGACGACACCGCAGGCGTACACGTCGGTGCGGGTGTCGGCGGTGCCGTGCTCGATCTGCTCCGGTGCCAGGTACGAGACCGTGCCGAGCACGGAGCCGGTCGTCGCGGTCGCCGAACCCACCGCCCGCACCAGACCGAAGTCCGCGACCTTGACCCGCCCGTCGTCCCCTATCAGGACGTTCTCCGGCTTCATGTCCCGGTGCACGAACCCCGCCCGGTGCGCCGCACCCAGCGCGGCGAGCACCGGCTCCAGGATGTCGAGCGCGGCCCGGGGTGCCAGCGCGCCGCGCTCCCGCAGGACGTCGCGGAGGGTGCAGCCGGCGACGTACTCCATCGCCAGGTACACGTACGCGCCCTCGGCGCCCTGGTCGAAGACGCCCACGACGTTCGGGTGGGCGAGCCGGGCCACCGACTTGGCCTCGCGGATGAAGCGCTCCACGAACGCGGCGTCGGTCGCCAGCGCCGGGTGCATCACCTTGAGCGCGAGCACCCGGTCGAGGCGGATGTCCACGGCCCGGTAGACCGTGGCCATCCCGCCGACGGCGATGCGCGCGTCGACGCGGTAGCGGCCGTCGAGCAGCCGCCCGACGAGGGGGTCCTGAAGGGTCGTGGGGACCGCGGCCGGGGGTAGGGACGGGGGAACCCCCCCCCCCCCCCCGGGGGGGGCCCTGCGGGGGGGTGCCCCGGGCGTCGTGTACCCGCGCGGGCCCCACGCCCCCCGCCCGGATGGGCGGGTACTGCAGCGCAGCTGTGACGAGCGCCCCAGCCGCCCGGGATCAGAACGCGGGGCGTTCCGGGTCCAGGTGGGCCCGGCCCTCCACGGGGGAGGAGGCCTCCGCGAAGTGGCGGCGCGGGATCCGGCCGGCGCGGTGGGCGAGGCGGCCGGCCTCGACGGCGTGCCGCATGGCCGAGGCCATGAGGACGGGCTCCTGGGCGCGGGTCACGGCGGAGGCCAGCATGACCGCCGCGCACCCGAGCTCCATGGCGAGCGCCGCGTCCGAGGCGGTGCCCGCGCCGGCGTCGAGGATGACCGGGACGCCGGCGCGCTCGACGATGAGCTGGAAGTTGTGCGGGTTGCGGATGCCGAGGCCCGAGCCGATGGGGGAGCCGAGCGGCATGATCGCCGCGCAGCCCGCGTCCTCCAGCTTCCGGGCGAGGACGGGGTCGTCGTTGGTGTAGGGCAGGACGGTGAAGCCGTCGTCGACGAGGGTCTCCGCCGCGTCGAGGAGTTCGACCGCGTCCGGCAGGAGGGTCCGCTCGTCGGCGACGACCTCCAGCTTGATCCAGTCGGTGCCGAGCGCCTCCCGGGCGAGCCGGGCGGTCAGGACCGCCTCGCCGGCCGTGAAGCAGCCCGCGGTGTTGGGCAGGACCCGGATGCCGAGCCGTTCGAGCACGGAGAGGACCGAGCCCTGGACGGTCGGGTCGAGGCGCCGCATGGCGACCGTCGTGAGTTCCGTACCGCTGGCGATCAGGGAGCGTTCCAGGACGTCGAGGCTGGGCGCGCCGCCGGTGCCCATGATGAGGCGGGAGGAGAACTCCGTGCCGCCGAGCAGGAAGGTGTCGTCGGACATCGCGTTCAGCCTCCCTGCACCGCGGTGATGACTTCGATCCGGTCGCCGTCGCCGAGGAGGGTCGCGGCCCATTCGCCGCGCGGCACGACCGTCTCGTTGAGGGCGGCGGCGACCCCGGAGCGGGCCGCGGTCAGGGTGGCCACGAGGGTGTCCAGGGAGACGGGGCCGGAGAGCTCGCGGGGTTCTCCGTTCACGGATACGGACAGGGACAGGCTCATACGGACTGCTCCAGACGTACGGGGGAGAAACGACGGGGGGTGAAGGGGCGTGCTTCGTCGGGGAGGACGCCCGTGGTGAGCGCCTCGGCCATGACGTCGCCGGTGACGGGGGTGAGCAGCACCCCGTTGCGGTAGTGGCCGGTGGCCAGGTGGAGGCCGGGCAGGGTGGTGGGGCCGAGCATCGGCGCGTTGTCCGGCGAGGCGGGGCGCAGTCCGGCCAGGGTCTCGGTGAGCGGCAGCTCGGTGATCCCGGGGACGAGCTCGTGGGCGTCGCGCAGCAGTTCGTACACGCCGCCGGCCGTCACCGTGGTGTCCCAGCCGAGTTCCTCGCTGGTGGCGCCGACGACCAGTTCGCCGTTCTCGCGGGGCACCAGGTAGACGTGGCTGCCGCGGACGACGGCCCGGACGGTCCGGGAGAGGAACGGGGCGTACGCGGCGGGCACGCGCAGCCGCAGCACCTGGCCCTTGACCGGGCGTACGGGCGGCAGCACCTCGTCCGGCACGCCGGCGAGCCGCCCGCTCAGGCTGCCCGCGGCGAGGACGACCTGGTCGGCGGTCAGTTCGGTGCCGCCGGCGAGCACGGCGCCGCGGGCCCGGTCCCGTACCACCGTCAGTCGTTCGGCGAGGGTGCGGTGGAAGACCACCCCGGCCCGTTCGCAGGCGACGAGGAGCGCGGCGGCGAGCCGGCGCGGGTCGACCTGGTGGTCGCCGTCCACCCGCAGACCGCCGCGCACCCCGGGGGCGAGCATCGGTTCGAGGCGGCGGCACTCGCGCCCGCTGAGCCATTCGGAGGTGAGTCCGCAGCGGGTCTGGAGGGCGTGCAGTTCGCGCAGGTGGGCCCGGTCGTCGGCGTCGAGGGCGACGGCGAGGGTGCCGCAGGAGCGGTGGCCGACGTCGTGGCCGGTGGACTCCTCCAGTTCGGCGACGAACGCGGGATAGCGCGCGGCGGAGGCGAGGTTGAGACCGAGCAGGGTCTCCTCGCCGTAGTGGAGTTCGGTGACGGCGGCGAGCATGCCGGCCGCGACCCGTGCGGCGCCGCCGCCCGGGTCCGGGTCGACGACGGCGGTGCGCAGTCCGCGCTGCGCGGCCCGCCAGGCCGTGACCAGGCCGATGATGCCGCCCCCGATCACGAGGACGTCGGATCCGGAATCGGATGCGCCGTCGTCGCTGAGGACATCGGAAGAACGCATGGGCGTCCAGCCCCTCCCTTCGCCGGCATGACCCGGATCAGGTTCGTACGGTCGGAGGCCGATCCAGCCTCCCTCTCAGCCCGGTCGTCCGGGCTCCCGCGAGTGCTTTACGCCCGCCAGACTAGCTTCCGCGGTGGAGGCGTCACAGACCCCACCCTTCCTGATGATCCGTCAGATACGTAAGGTGGTCGGGTGAGCGAGCAGAAGCAGGCCCAGCAGCGCGTCGTGATCGTGGGTGCGGGGATGGCGGGAGTCCAGACCGCCGTCGCCCTGCGGGAGCAGGGCTTCACCGGCCCCGTGACCCTCATCGGGGCCGAACCCCACCAGCCCTACGACCGGCCCCCGCTGTCCAAGGCGATCCTCCTCGGCAAGGCCGAGGACTCCGCCTTCGACGTCGACTTCGAGGACCTCGGGATCGAACTCCGCCTCGGCCTCGACGTCACCGGCCTGCGCGCCGCCGACCGCGAGATCGACACCGAGGCGGGACCCGTCGGATACGACAGCCTCGTCCTCGCCACCGGCGCGCACCCGATCACCCTGCCCGGCGCCGAGGGCGTCCCCGGCGTCCACCTGCTGCGCACCCTCGACGACGCCGTGCGCCTCGGGCCCGTCCTGGAACGGCGGCACGCCGTCGTGGTCGTCGGCGCCGGGTGGATCGGCGCCGAGTTCGCCACCGCCGCGCGCGAGGCCGGCTGCGCCGTCACCGTCGTCGAGGCGGCCGACCTCCCCCTCACCGGCGCCCTCCCCGCCGAGGTCGCCGCCCCCATGGCCGAGTGGTACGCGGGCAGCGGCGCCGAACTCCTCACCCACGCGCGCGTGGACACCGTCGAACCCGGCCGGGTCGTCCTCGCCGACGGCCGCGCCCTGCCCGCCGACGCCGTCGTCGTCGGCATCGGCGCCCGCCCCGCCACCGGCTGGCTCGCCGGCTCCGGCGTCGCCCTCGACCCGAGCGGCGCCGTCACCGCCGACGACCGGCTGCGCACCTCCCTGCCCGACGTGTACGCCGTCGGCGACTGCGCCTCCTTCCCCTCCGCCCGCTACGGCGAGCGGCTCCTCGTCCACCACTGGGACAACGCGCTCCAGGGCCCCCGCACGGTCGCCGCCACGATCACCGGAGCCGACTCCGGGCCGTACGACCCCGTGCCGTACTTCTGGTCCGAGCAGTTCGGCCGCTTCGTCCAGTACGCGGGACACCACGCGGGCGCCGACGAGCTGCTGTGGCGCGGCGACCCGGCCGACGAGGCCTGGTCCGTGCTCTGGCTGCGGGCCGGCGTGCCGGTCGCCCTCCTCGCCGTCGGCCGCCCCCGCGACCTGGCCCAGGGCCGCAAGCTCATCGAGGCCGCCGCACCGGTCGATCCCGCGCGCGCGTCCGACCCGTCCGTCCCCCTGAAGGCGGCGGTCAGGTAGGGCCCGACTACCGGGTGTCAGTCCGGGATGGCAGGCTTGTCCCGTGACCGAGATTGACGTGAAGATCGATGCACTCATCCCCGCCTGGCTCTACGTGCCGGACATCGCGGAGATGCTCGACATCGAGGTGACGCGCGTGCGGCAGCTGATCAAGGAAGGCCAGCTGATCGCCGTACGTCGTGGAGAGAACAACGCCCTGCAGATTCCCGCCGCCTTCATCCAGGACGACAGGATCGTCAAGGGCCTCGTCGGGCTGCTGACCGTGCTGCGGGACGACGGCTTCACCGACGAGGAGATGCTGGAGTGGCTCTTCACTCCGGACGAGAGCCTGCCGGGCACGCCCGCGCAGGCGCTCAACGAGAACCGCGGCACGGAGGTGAAGCGCCGCGCCCAGGCGCTCGCCCTCTGACGCCCGCGCGCCGATGGGCGCACGCCGCCGCGTCTCCACGAGCGGACACGTACGCCTACGCGCGCACGTGAGCACCGAAGAACACCACCAGCGGGTGTCGCGGCGGGTGGCCCTCCCGGGCTGCCCGCCGCGGCGCCGGCGACATCCGACGGGGGGAACCCATCCATGCCCACGCCTCGTGAGCGGCTCGCCGACGCCCGCCTCTACCTGTGCACCGATGCCCGGAAGCGCCAGGGCGACCTGCCGGCCTTCCTCGACGCCGTGCTCTCCTCCGGCGTGGACATCGTGCAGCTCCGCGACAAGGGCATGGAGGCCGGCGAGGAGCTGGAGCACCTCGCCGTCTTCGCCGAGGCCGCCCGCCGGCACGGCAAGCTGGTCGCGGTGAACGACCGGGCCGACGTCGCCCACGCCATCGGCTCCGACGTGCTGCACCTCGGCCAGGGCGACCTGCCCGTGCCCGCCGCCCGCGCGATCCTCGGCGACCAGGTCCTGATCGGCCGCTCCTGCCACGCCGAGAGCGAGGCCGCCGCGGCCGCCGTCGAACCGGGCGTGGACTACTTCTGCACCGGGCCCTGCTGGCCCACCCCCACCAAGCCCGGACGGTACGCCCCGGGGCTCGACCTCGTGCGCTACACGGCGGGCCTCGCGCAGGACCGGCCCTGGTTCGCCATCGGCGGCATCGACGAGACCAACCTCGACGAGGTCCTGGACGCGGGCGCCCGCCGCATCGTCGTCGTCCGGGCGATCACCGAGGCCGACGACCCGGCCGCCGCGACCGCCTCCCTCGCCAAGCGCGTCCGCGAGCGCGCCGAGGCCTGAGACCGCGCGGGACGGGCGCCCTGCGGAGACCCGACGGGCACGGTCCCCGGAGGCCCGGCGGAGAGCCGGCGGGTGCTCCGTGCCGGCCCGGCGGGCGCCCCGGGGGCCGTCCAAAATCATGTCCACTACTCGGACACGGTGGGCACGCCTCCCTGGACCCCGTCTAACCTGCCCGTATGGCCCTAGGTACCGCTTCCGTCCGATCGGACCGCGCGCGCACCGTGCGCGAGATCCTCGCCTCCGGCGACGCGTCGTACTCCTTCGAGTTCTTCGCGCCCCGGACCGAGAAGGGCGAGCAGGCCCTCTGGAACACCATGCGCCGGGTCGAGGCGGTCGGTCCCAGCTTCGTCTCCGTGACCTACGGCGCCGGCGGCTCCACCCGCGGCGGCACCGTCAAGGCCACCCAGAAGATCGCCTCCGACAGCACGCTCACCCCCGTCGCGCACCTCACGGCCGTCGACCACTCCGTCGCCGAGCTGCGCAACATCCTGGGCCAGTACGCCGACGCCGGCATCCGGAACATGCTCGCGGTCCGCGGCGACCCGCCGGGCGACCCGCTGGGGGAGTGGGTCGAGCACCCCGAGGGCGTCCGGTACGCCGCCGACCTCGTCCGGCTGATCAAGGAGTCGGGCGACTTCTGCGTCGGCGTCGCGGCCTTCCCCGAGATGCACCCCCGCTCCACCGACTGGGACACGGACGTCCGGCACTTCGTGGACAAGTGCCGCGCGGGCGCCGACTACGCCATCACCCAGATGTTCTTCGACCCGGAGAACTACCTGCGGCTGCGCGACAGCGTCGTGAAGGCGGGCTGCGAGACCCCGATCATTCCCGAGGTCATGCCCGTCGTGAACGTGCGGACGCTCGACCGGCTGCCGCAGCTGAGCAACGCCGCCTTCCCCGCGGATGTGAAAGACCGCATCCTCGCCGTCAAGGACGATCCCGCCGCTGTACGCTCCATCGGTATCGAGTTCGCGACGGAGTTCTGCGCGCGTCTGCTCTCCGAGGGTGTCCCCGGACTGCACTTCATCACGCTGAACAACTCCACCGCGACGCTCGAGATCTACGAGAATCTCGGACTGCACCAGCAGTCGTGACCGGTCGTACCCGCCCCGACCCGCGGCGGTGACCGTGGAGAGGGGCGGCGGGGCATGGGGTGGACGGTCCTCTACATCGCGTTCGGCGTGGTCGCACTGTGGCTGCTGGGGGAGGTGCTCCTCCAGTACAAGGCGCGGCTGCGCTGGCGTGTTCTCGCCTTCTGCGGCTTCCTCGGCGTGGTCCTGGGCGTGCTGATGCCCTCGGTCGCGGTCATCGTCGTCGGGGCCGTCGCCTTCGCCGTCGGCCAGACCTATGTGACGCTCTCGTTCCGCCGCGGCTTCTCCACCGGCTGGGCGATCGGCGGGAGCCCGGGGGCGAGCCGCCGCCGCAGGTCCGGGGCGCCGGTCCAGGCCGGACCCACCCTTGAGGTCACCGAGCTCTCCTACGGTGCGGAGGACACCGAGTACGGCACGGCCGACCCGGCCGCCGACACCGCGCACCGCCCGGCCGACGACGGGGCCACCGCGGTCTACGAGCCCGAGCCGATGCCCGAGGACACCGGCCAGTACGGGGTCTACGACGGCGGCCACAACGCCGCCGACAACTACGCGACCGGGTACGACGCCTACACGCCCGGGTACGAGCAGCCCGCGCAGGCCGGGTACGAGCAGCCCGCGTACGACCAGGCCTCGTACCAGCAGCAGCCGGCCTACGACTACGGCGCCGCCGGGCAGCAGCAGTACGCCACCTACTCCGACCCGTACATCGGCCCCGGCACGGACGGCCAGCAGTACGCCCCGTACTACGCCGACCCCTACGCCCCCTCGTACACCTACGACACCCCGCCCGGCGGGGTGTGGGTCCCGCAGCAGCGCGACACCGAGCCGGACCCGAACCAGCCGCAGCCGCAGGCCCCGGGCCCGTACGGCTACGAGCAGCACCCGGACGACCGGCAGCAGTACCGGTACTGAGGCCCCGCGGCTCCCTACTGGGAGCCGCGGAAGTCGTCGCCCTCCACGATGAGGCCCGCCACCAGCGCGCCGGACATGCCCGCGTGGGCGAGCCCGCCGCCCGGGTGCGACCAGCCGCCGGCGAACCAGAGCCCCGGCAGCGGCGAGCGGTTGGCGGCCGGCAGCAGCAGCCCGCGGGCCCCGGCGAGCGCCGGGCCCGGCACCTCGGCGGACCCGGTGTCACGGCGTACGTCCTCCGGCGTGCGCACGTGCCGCCACAGCAGCCGCTCCGCGAGCCCCGGGATCGCCCGGCCGGCCGCCTCCACCATCCGGTCGGCGAAGGGCTCCCCGTCCTGCTCGGCGGAGGTCCGCACGGTCGCCGTGACCGTCACCGACTCGTATGCGCCGTCCGGGCGCAGCGCCGGGTCGTCCGGCCGCAGCACGGTCACGGTCGGGCGCCCGCCCTCCGCGTGCACGACGGTCCGGTGGACCGCGTCCGCCTCCCGGGGCCCCCGCAGGGCCAGACAGACCGTCACCCGGCCCGTGCCGTTCACCTGGTGGCGCGGCCAGTCGTCCTGCCGCTCCCACTCCACGACGTGGTCGCGGTAGAGCGACGGGACCGGGGCCCCGGAGACGACGTGGTCGGCCTCGACCGTCCCGCCGTCGGCGAGCCGGACGCCGACCGCCCGGCCGTCCTTCTCCAGGACGTCCTCGACCGCCGTGCCGAAGACGAACTCCACCCGCCGCTTCCGGCAGCGCTCGTACACAGCGTCGGCGAGCGCCCGCAGCCCGCCGGCCACGTACCAGCTGCCGAACGTCTGCTCCATGTACGGCAGGACGGCGGCCGAGGCCGGCGCGGTCGCCGGGTCGAAGCCGTACGACCACGCGTACGCGTCGAGGAGGGCGGCGAGCCGGGGCTCGCGCAGCTCCCGCGCCCCGACCTGGGCGAGCGTCGTCGTCGGGCGGCGCAGCAGGCCCGCCTTGAGGGCCGGGTACGGCTCGCGGGCCAGCGGCGCCGGATCGGCGGGCTGCGGCTCCTCCAGGAGCGGGCGCCGGGTCCGGTCCCAGGCCTCGCGGGCCCGCGTCAGGAAGTCGCCCCACCGCTCGCCCGCGCCGGCGCCCAGCGCCGCGTCCAGGGCGGCGACCGTGCCGGCCCGGGAGGCGTTCGGCAGGTCGACGAGGGTGCCGTCGGCGAAGACGTGACGGCTCGCCGGATCGACCTGCGTCAGGGCGACGCACTCCTCCAGGGGCTCCTTGCCCGTCTTCACGAACAGGTCCCGGTAGACGGCGGGCAGGTGCAGCAGTCCCGGGCCCGTGTCGAAGGCGAACCCGTCGCGCTCGAAGCGGCCGACCGCGCCGCCGTACGTCGCGCCCCGCTCGTACACCGTCACCCGGTGGCCCGCCACGGCCAGTCGGGCCGCCGCCGCCATGGCGCCGAGTCCCGCGCCGATCACCACAATCCGTGCCATGTCGGCGAGCCTATCCGGCCGCTCGGACACCGGCGGAGGCCCGGTCGGCGCCGGGGCCGGGCGGGGTCAGAAGTGGGCCGACCCGTCGTCGTCGGGCGGCGGCCAGGCCGGTGGGCGGGCACCCAGGGCGGCGAGCCTCTTCTCCTCGCGGCGCTGGGACCTGCGGCACAGGAAGCGCCGGATCCGCTGGGCCAGGAAGACCAGTATCGCCAGGCCGAGCAGGAGCAGGACGGCCGCGATGCTCGCCGCCGCCACCGGGTGGAAGACCGCGAAGGTGACGATCGCCGCCACCCCGAGGTCCTCGGCCAGGCTCAGGGCGACGTTCGAGAACGGCTCGGGCGAGGTGTTGACCGCCATCCTCGTCCCCGCCTTGACGAAGTGGCTGAGCAGCGCCGTCGAGCCGCCGACCGCACCCGCCGCCAGCTCGGGCAGCGAACCGTTCTGCCCGGCGAGCAGGGCACCCACGACGGCACCGGCGATCGGCCGGATCACGGTGTGGACGGAGTCCCATATCGAGTCGACGTACGGAATCTTGTCCGCCACCGCCTCGCAGAGGAACAGCACGCCCGCGACGACGAGGACGTCGGTGCGCTGGAGGGACTCGGGCACCTCGTCGGTCAGCCCGGTCGCGCCGAAGACGCCGAACAGCAGGACCACCGCGTACGCGTTGATCCCGCTCGCCCAGCCGCTGGTGAACACGAGGGGGAGTACGGACACGCCCGCGATCGTAACCAGGACTGAGTACCCGTACCTAGAGGGCGAGATGAGTAGGTGCGCGGATGGGTTCCGGTGCCTCCGGAAGGAAGAGTGGAGTCCACGGAAGGGGCGCGGCTCCGGTACCGCCGGCACGGGGCTGCGGAACGGGGCCGCGTACCTACCGGCACGGGGGTGCGAAAGAAGCCGGTGCGGCGAGGCTCGGGGGGATCGAGCCTCGCC
>NZ_JBHJQI010000115.1:0-27466 GCF_042262805.1 Streptomyces sp. NPDC056361 | reverse complement strand
CAGCGCGAAGCCGAGCGGGGCCGGCAGCCCAGGGAACAGCGGCGCGCAGGCGGGCGCGGCGTCCGTCGCCCGCCAGGTGACCCGCAGCGTCCGCAGGCCGTGGCCCGCCGCCAGCTCCGCCGTATCCGCGCGGCGAGCACCGGGTCGGTGATCCGGTCGTCGGCGGCGAGCAGGACGGCCTTCGAGAGGATCACCGAGAGCATCCCGCCGTCCTCCTCGAACGGCAGGAACACCCGCCCGCCGCCCCGCGCCGCACGGTCCGCGTCGACGGCCAGGTACGTGTCCGACGGCTCCATCAGCACGCTCCCCGAGCCCAGGTGGATCCGGTACGTCCGCACCTCGCCCCGGACCCGCAGGAACCGGTCGGTCAGCTCCGCCCGGCCCGCGATCCCGGTCCGCGGCAGCAGCCGGGCCAGCGCCTCGCGTCGGATCCGGGCCGGCTCCGACAGCTCGCCGAACGCCCAGCGCTCCCGGTACCCGTCGTGGGCCCGGTCCTCCCCGCGGTCCCGCCGGTCCGGGTCCGCCCCGACCGACGCCACGCCCACGAACAGGTCGACGTCCCGGAGCGCCTCGGACAGCACGAGCGCCGGTACGTCGGCCAGGGCGGCCTCCGCCCAGGCGCCCCGCGCGCCCGCCGCACCGGACCGGCGATCGAACCGCACCCGGTCCGTCGCGCAGAGCAGGGCCACCCCGTCGCGGCTCACCCCCTCGTCCACCAGCTCCACGAAGAACCGCGCCCGCCAGTGCGTCCCCTCGCCGGCCGGCAGGTCCCCCGGCACCGGCAGCTCCTTCACCATCTCCGAGGACGCGCCGTCCGAGAAGTACCCCAGGTGGTCGCCGGCCCAGCCGCGCTCGGCCATCAACGCCCGCGCCTGCCCGTACCGCAGCACGTGCCCCGCGAAGCGGTTCGTGTACGGGCCGGTCGCCGGCTCCTCCGGAAGCGGCCGGTAGACCTCGCGGAACACCTGCTTGAACGGCTGCCGCTCCTCCCGCACCGTCACCTCGGCCCGCCACTCGGCGACCTCGTCGGCGTCGGCACGCAGCGGATGCCACAGCCGCAGCCGGTCGCCCGCGCCGACCGGGCGGGCGGTGCCGTCCGCGGCCGCGAGCGCCCAGCCGCCCCCGGTCCGCTCGGGCAGCCCGGCCGTCCACCGCCCGCCGCCGCCCTCCGGACCGTCCGCCGGGCCGTCCTCCGCGACCTCCCACAGCAGGGCGCGGGCCATCGCCCCGGTGACCGGATGGTCCACGTAGTACCGCTGCCAGTCCTCCGCCGGCCGGCACGTCCCCGCCGCCAGGTGCTCCTCGAGACGGGACCGCTCGGCGGCGACGAGCGCCCGGAGCTCCTTGAGCCCGTCCCCGACCCGCTTGAGGGCCTCCCGGTGCCCCTCCCGGACGGACCGGGGCGCGGTCTTCAGGACCCGGCCCTCGGGGCCGCGGAAGGACAGCACGACCGTGCCGGGCTCCCGTACCGCGAGCTCCGCCGTGAACGCGCCGAGCGACTCCTCCCGGATCCCGCGCCCGTCGAGCCCGAGCGTCGGCACCCCGCGCTCGCGGAGCATCGACGGCGTCACGCCCGAGCGCGCGGCGACGGCTTCGAGGGCCTTGGCGATCCCCTTGGCCACCGTGCGGTTGCGCACCTGCTTCGCCAGCCGCCCGAGCCACTGCACGGCCTCCTCGCCCCGCGCGTCCCCGCACTCCCCGAGCACGGCGACGGCCGCCGTGGCCAGCGGCTGACTGCGGCAGGTGCCCCCGGAGCCGCCGAGTCCCGTCCCGGCGTTCAGCGCCACGGCCCCCGCCAGCGGCACCACCCAGGCGTCGGGCAGGTCGAGGGCCGCCCACAACAGGCCCCTCACCAGCGAGGTGTTGGTGTCACCGGTGAGGCCCCGGACGTGCGTGCCCCACGGGCCGAGGTCGCTGATCCGGTGCTCGGGCTGCGCCGCGACCCCCTCCAGCAGCCGCCGCACCACCTCGGCCCCCCGCTCGGCCTCGCCGAGCAGGGCCGCCGACGTCCGGCGCCAGGCCCGGGTCGCCCGGGGCTTGTCCAGGAGGACGCAGTGCCCCAGGAAGGCGGCCACTCCCGCACCCGCGAGCAGCTCCTCGTGCGCGGCGCGCATCGCCGGCCCGAAGTCGTCGAGCCGGTCGAGGAGATGGCGGGGGAGCCGGCCGGGCGTGACGGGTGCCTCCCGGCGCAGCAGGGCGTCCATCCGGTCCCGGAGCGGCGCGAACTCGGCGGCCCGGAGGGTGTGCAGGGAGTCGGCGGTCCGCCGCAGGGCCCGCACCCGGGCCCGGTCGAAGTCCTCCGCCTGCTCTGCCGCCGACAGGGCGACCGCGACCAACGTCCGGAAGGAGGACTCCAGTTCGTGCGGGGCGACCTTCGCGTCCTTCCCGACGAGCCGCGCGAGGAGCGCGTCCGACTCCTCGGTGCTCCAGCCCAGCTCCTGTCCGGACAGGTCGGCGAGGGCCTGCTCCGTCCGGGACCGCGCGTCGCGGCACGCCGTCGCGTGGAGCGCCAGCGCGCACCCCCTGCGCCCCTCCGCGTCCAGGGCCCCGAGCAACTCTCCGAGCGCTCCCGGCCCTTCGGCGAGCTCGCGCGCCAGCGCCTCGTCCAAGGCCTCGCGCAGCCCCTCGTACAGCCCTGCGTTCCCCACCGTCCGCACCACCATGCGAACGACGGTAGAGGACCCCACTGACAGCCGCCGACCGCCCTACCCGAACCGCCGCACCCCGGGGACCAGCGCCGTGCCCAGGCAGCAGCCGCCGACCACCACCGCGGCGGCGAGCAGGGGGACTTCGGGTCCCCAGGCGGAGGCGGCGAGGGGGGCCAGGGCGTAGCCCAGGGGCATGGCGGCGAGCGAGAGCAGCCAGTCGTAGGAGGTGACGCGGGCGAGCGCGTGGTCGGGTATCGCCCGCTGCACGGCGGTGGACCACACGGGGGAGAGGAATCCGAGTCCGGCCTGGGCGAGTCCGTAGGCGGCGATGGTCACGGGCGCCGGCGCGGGGACGGCGAGGAGGATCAGCGGCAGCGCGTACGTGGCGAGTCCGAGGTTCGCGGTGAGGACGGGGCGGCGGGGGCTGACCCGGTCGGCGAGCAGGGCGCCGAGGAGGAAGCCGACGGCGCCGGTCTGGAGGAGGACGACCCAGGTGGCGGCCCCGCCGAGCCGGTGCACGGCGATGGCGGGTCCGAGGGTCGTGAGGACGGCCGCGGCCCCGTTCCAGGCGCTGTGGGCGATCAGGCTCGTCCAGTACCAGTCCCGGGAGCGGACCTCCTGCCATCCCTCGGCCAGGTCGGCGCGGAGCGAGCGGCGCGGGATCGGCACCCGCTCCACCCGGACGGCGGTCAGGAGCAGGGCGCTGACGGCGAACGTGGCGGCGTCCAGGACGAACGCCCAGCCCGGTCCCACGGTGAGCACGAGGGTGCCCGCGAGGGCCGGCCCGCCGAGCTTGGTGGCGCTCTGGGCGACGCTCATCGCCGCGTTGGCGCGGTGCAGCGAGGCGGCCGCCACGGTTCCCTTCACCAGGGGCGATCCGGTCGGCATCGCGAAGGCCCCGGCGGCTCCGCCGACGGCCTCGGCGACCGCGAGCACGGCGAGGCTGGGGGTGCCGCCGAGCAGCTGGACGCCGACGAGGAGTTGGGTGGCGCAGCGGACGAGGTCGGTGGTCAGCGCGACCGTGCGGGCGTCGAAGCGGTCGCCGACCACGCCTCCGACGGGCAGCAGGAGCAGCTTGGGGACCATCGCGCAGCCCAGGACGAGGGCGAGGGCCGCGGTGGAGCCGGTGGCCTCCAGGACGGCGAGGGCGAGGGCCGCGGGGATGGCGGCGTCGCCGAGGAGGGAGAGGGCCCGTCCGGTGAAGAGCAGGCGGAAGGAGCGGGTGCGCAGGGGGTGGGGTGCGGCCGGGGGCGCGAGGGTGTGCTCGGGGGTGGCGGGCATGCGTCGTAGGGTATTTCGGTGCCAAATAATTCGTCAACGAAGTACTTTCACGTGAGCGCTGCCGCCCGCCGACGTACGATCACCCCATGGCGCATCCCGAGGAACCGCGTGCCCCGCGCGAATCCGAACCGCGTGACTGGACCGACGAGCACGTCGCCCGCTGGCAGCCCGTCCTGCCCGACCTCGACCCCGTCGTCGAAGGCGCCGTCACCCGGATGAAGAAGCTCTCCGTCCACTTCCGCCGGGTCAGGGAACAGTCCCTCGTCGACTTCGACCTGGAGCGCCACGAGTTCGACACCCTCCACAAGCTCGCCGGCCGCGGCGGCAGCGCCGCGCCCTCCGAACTCGCCCAGGACCTCGACCTCGCCCCCGCCTCCGTCTCCGGCCGCCTCGACGCCCTGGAGAAGCGCGGCTTCGTCCGTCGCACCCAGTCCACGACCGACCGGCGCCGGGTCGTCGTCGAACTCACCGCCTCCGGCCATGAGACCTGGCTCGGCGCCATGGACGTCCTCGGCCACGAGGAGTACCGCCTCCTCGGCGTCCTCGATGCCGACGAACGCGCCCTCCTCAACGACATGCTCCGCCGGATCATGT
This sequence comes from Streptomyces sp. NPDC056361, assembly GCF_042262805.1. NCBI lineage: Bacteria > Bacillati > Actinomycetota > Actinomycetes > Kitasatosporales > Streptomycetaceae > Streptomyces > Streptomyces sp. NPDC056361. The sequence continues at coordinate 22,943 of NZ_JBHJQI010000115.1, read as the reverse complement.
CCAAGGCCGAGTCCACCGAACCCACCCAGGGCTGGCACGTCTGACCCATCGCCCGGACCGGGCCTAACCCTCCCGTCCGCCCGCAGTCGTACCCGTGCCCGCGCCCCGGAAGCCGGCGCCCGCGATCCGCAGGACCCGTGCGGTCTCCTCGTCCGGGTTCTCGCCGGTGGTCAGGGTCGAGTACACGACGACCCGCCCCAGGTCGGGTGTGGCGAAGATGCCGCTCGTGTATCCGTGGTTCGAGCCCGTCTTGCCCCAGACCACCGGGCCGCCGCCGGGTGCCTGCACCCGCCGCAGACCCCCGTAGCTGAAGTCGGCTCCCGGTGTCTCCGGCGTCGTGAACAGCAGGCCGCGCTCTGTGGGCCGCAGCAGCCGGCCCCGTATCAGCGCGGTGAAGAAGCGCTCCAGATCGGAGGCGCGGGAGACGATCCCGCCCTCCGCCCAGGCCCAGTCGTCGGCCGGCAGGGAGGTGTGGCGCAGCCCCAGGGGTCGCGTGATCCGGTCGCGCAGCTCCTCGCCGTATGACCGGCCCGTCACCTTCTCGATCACGAGACCGACGAGGAAGGTGTTGATGCCGTTGTACTGCACGGCCGATCCGGGGGCCGTGGGAGTGCCGCAGGAGACCGCGGAGGTCACGACCTCCACCGGGGTGCCCGGCCGGACGCAGCGCGGCTTCTGCAGGCCGCTGGTGTGGCTGAGCAACTGCCCGACGGTGATGGGCTCGTAGGAGGCGGGCAGCAGTCCCGGCAGGAGCTCCTGGACGGTGTCCTCCGGGGCCAGCCGGCCCTCACCGACGAGCTGGAGCGCGATCGCGGACGTGAACAGCTTCGTGATGCTGCCGATCGCGAACTCCGCGTCGTCCGGCACCGTCCACTCCCCGGCCGTCCCCCTCCACCGCCCCTCCCGCCCCGTGACCCGCGCCATCGCGCCCCGCACGTAGTCGTCGGGCAACCCGGCCAGCGCGTCCCGCAGTGCCGCGGGGTCGACGTGGCCCTTCTGCGCGACGGCCGCCGGAGGCCGTAACGGCACCGGAGTCGTCCCGGTCGAAGCCGCCGCGGGCGCCACCGCCGTGCCCGCCACCGCCAGGGCGGCCGCCGCGGCGGCCACCGGCCAACGCACCTTGCGCATCCACGAGTTCGTCGAGTTCGTCATGGATCAAGGTTCCCGCGCGGACGCGGTCGGGGACCATCAGGGACGACCCGGACCCGACCCCGGTGTGGCCCTTAGGGCGCTCAGACGCTCAGCGAACGCGCGAAGTTGAGCTGCCCCATGACCCAGTGGATGGTGTCCGGTCCGGTCGCCGGGATCATCGTCGCGTGGTGCCGCCCGCCGCTGGTCACGGTGACCTGGATGAAGCCCGTCGTGGTCTTCTCCTTCATCAGCAGGAACAGCAGGCCGAGCAGGCAGAAGATGAAGAAGACGATCGCGAGCACGATCGCCACGGTCGGCATCTTCTCCTCGGTCCGCGACATGTCCATCGCGTTCCACACCGCGCCCTTGAGCGGCATCGGACCGGCCGGGGTGATGATCTGGTCGCCGACCACGGTGATGTCACCGAGGCTCAGCAGCGGCGCGCCCGAGCCCGCGGGGGCGTGCGGCGGAGGGATCGGCACCCCGCCCGGCAGGGTCGGCTGGTACGGCACTCCGGCCGCGGGGGTGGACCCTGCCTGCGGATAGCCGTACCCGGGCGTCGCGTCCTGCGGATATCCGTACGCCGGCGTGCCGGGCGTCTGGCCCTGCTGCCCCGGCCCCCACTTGTACTCGCCGTCCGCGTAAGGATTCGGCTCGCTCATCAGTCCCCGCTCTCCACTACGACGCGGGCAAGGAAAAAGCCCGCTCCTGCACGCCGCAGCGTACAGAAGCGGGCTTTCCCGCCACACCGGAGGTCAGAAACGTCGCGTGATCAGCGCGCGCTTCACTTCCTGGATGGCCTTGGTGACCTCGATGCCACGCGGGCACGCGTCGGTGCAGTTGAACGTCGTGCGGCAGCGCCACACGCCGTCCTTGTCGTTCAGGATCTCCAGGCGCTGCTCGCCCGCCTCGTCACGCGAGTCGAAGATGAAGCGGTGCGCGTTGACGATCGCGGCCGGACCGAAGTACTGGCCGTCGTTCCAGAAGACCGGGCAGGACGACGTGCACGCGGCGCACAGGATGCACTTGGTGGTGTCGTCGAAGCGCTCGCGGTCCTCGGCGGTCTGCAGGCGCTCGCGGGTCGGCTCGTTCCCCTTGGTGACCAGGAACGGCATGACGTCCCGGTACGCCTGGAAGAACGGCTCCATGTCGACCACGAGGTCCTTGAGCACCGTCAGGCCCTTGATGGCCTCGACCGTGATCGGCTTCTCGGGGTTGATGTCCTTGATCAGCGTCTTGCAGGCGAGCCTGTTCTTGCCGTTGATCCGCATCGCGTCCGAGCCGCAGATGCCGTGCGCGCACGAGCGACGGAAGGTCAGCGTGCCGTCGACGTCCCACTTGATCTTGTGGAGGGCGTCGAGCACACGCTCCTTCGGGTCGATCTCGATCTGGAAGTCTTCCCAGACCGACGCGTCCGACACCTCGGGGTTGAAGCGGCGGATCCGCATCGTGACCGTGATGTACGGGGAGGCGGCGGACTCCGCCTCGACCTTGTCCAGTACGGGGGTAGCCATCAGTACTTACGCTCCATCGGCTGGTAGCGGGTCTGGACGACCGGCTTGTAGTCGAGACGGACGGTCTCGGAGCCGTCCTCGCCGACCTCGCGGTACGCCATGGTGTGGCGCATGAAGTTGACGTCGTCGCGGTTCGGGTAGTCCTCGCGGTAGTGACCGCCGCGGGACTCCTTGCGCGCCAGGGCCGAGACGGCCATGACCTCGGCCAGTTCGAGCAGGTTGCCCAGCTCGATGGCCTCCAGGAGGTCCGTGTTGAAGCGCTTGCCCTTGTCCTGGATGGACACGTTCTCGTAGCGCTCGCGCAGCTCGGCGATCTTCTCGACGGCCGTCTTGATGGTCTGCTCCGTACGGAACACCATCACGTTGGCGTCCATCGTCTCCTGGAGCTCGCGGCGCAGGTCGGCGACCCGCTCGCTGCCCGTGGAGTTGCGCAGCTTCTCGATCGTGGCGACGACGAGGGACTCCGGGTTCTCCGGCAGCTCGACGAAGTCGTGCTTGGCGGAGTACTCGGCCGCGGCGATGCCGGAGCGCTTGCCGAAGACGTTGATGTCCAGCAGCGAGTTGGTGCCGAGGCGGTTGGCGCCGTGCACCGACACGCAGGCGACCTCGCCGGCCGCGTACAGGCCCGGGACGACGGTGGTGTTGTCCGACAGGACCTCACCCTCGACGTTGGTCGGGATGCCGCCCATGGCGTAGTGCGCGGTGGGCTGGATCGGGATCGGGTCCGTGTACGGCTCGATGCCGAGGTACGTACGGGCGAACTCGGTGATGTCCGGGAGCTTGGCGTCGAGCTGCTCCGGCGGAAGGTGCGTCAGGTCCAGGTAGACGTGGTCGCCCTCGGGACCGCAGCCGCGGCCCTCGCGGATCTCCGTGTAGATGGAGCGGGACACGACGTCACGGGACGCGAGGTCCTTCATGACCGGCGCGTACTTCTCCATGAAGCGCTCGCCGTCCTTGTTGCGGAGGATGCCGCCCTCACCGCGGGCGCCCTCCGTCAGCAGGATGCCCATGCGCCAGATGCCCGTCGGGTGGAACTGGAAGAACTCCATGTCCTCCAGGGGCAGGCCGCGGCGGTAGCAGGCGGCCTGGCCGTCACCGGTCAGGGTGTGCGCGTTGGAGGTCACCTTGAAGAACTTGCCGGTGCCGCCGGACGCGTAGATCACGGCCTTGGCCTGGAAGATGTGGATCTCGCCGGTGGCCAGCTCGTAGGCGACGACGCCCGCGGAGTGCTTCACACCGTCGACCTCGACGATGAGCTGGTCCAGGACGTAGAACTCGTTGAAGAACTCCACGCCCTCCTTGACGCAGTTCTGGTACAGCGTCTGGAGGATCATGTGGCCGGTGCGGTCCGCGGCGTAGCAGGACCGGCGGACCGGGGCCTCGCCGTGGTTGCGGGAGTGACCGCCGAAGCGGCGCTGGTCGATGGTGCCGTTCGGGGTCCGGTTGAACGGCAGGCCCATCTTCTCCAGGTCGAGGACGGCGTCGATGGCCTCCTTCGCCAGGATCTCGGCGGCGTCCTGGTCGACCAGGTAGTCACCGCCCTTGACCGTGTCGAAGGTGTGCCACTCCCAGTTGTCCTCCTCCACGTTCGCCAGCGCGGCGGCCATGCCGCCCTGCGCCGCGCCCGTGTGGGAGCGGGTGGGGTAGAGCTTCGTCAGGACGGCGGTGCGGCTGCGCTTCGTCGACTCGATGGCCGCGCGCATGCCGGCGCCACCGGCGCCGACGATGACGGTGTCGTACTTGTGGATCTTCATGACGTGGATTACCTCAGCCCCGTGCCTAGCGGATGTTCGGGTCGAAGGTGAAGATCACCAGCGTGCCCAGAAGGATGGTGAACACCGTGGCGGTGTACAGCAGGCCCTTGAGCCACAGGCGCGTGTTGGCCCGCTCCGCGTAGTCGTTGATGACGGTACGGAGGCCGTTGGCGCCGTGCAGCATGGCGAGCCAGAGCATCAGCAGGTCCCAGACCTGCCAGAACGGGGACGCCCAGCGGCCGGCCACGAAGGCGAAGCCGATCTTGGAGACGCCGCCGTCCAGGAAGAGCTGGATCAGCAGGTGGCCGAGGACCAGGACGACGAGGACCACGCCCGAGAGGCGCATGAAGAGCCACGCGGCCATCTCGAAGTTGCCGCGGGTCGCGCGCGGGGTCTTGCCCGTGCGCTTGCGGGGGGCCTCGATGTACGGCGCGGGGTTCTCCACGTCGTAGTGGGAGCCGCCCTCGACGGGGCCGATCGCGGCGGAGGTGTCAGCGGACATGAGTGGCGTCAGCTCCCGAACAGTTCACGTGCGGCGTGGCCGAGGACGGGGTACAGCGAGCCCGCCATCAGCACGACCCAGATGCCCACGACGGTCCAGAGCATCTGCTTCTGGTAGCGCGGGCCCTTGGACCAGAAGTCCACGGCGATGACCCGGAGGCCGTTCAGCGCGTGGAAGAGGATGGCGGCGACGAGGCCGTACTCCAGAAGAGCGACGATCGGCGTCTTGTAGGTCGCGACCACCTCGTCGTACGCCTCGGGGGAGACGCGGACGAGAGCGGTGTCCAGCACGTGTACGAACAGGAAGAAGAAGATGAGGACGCCGGTGACTCGATGAGCCACCCAGCTCCACATTCCTTCCCGGCCGCGGTACAGCGTTCCAGCCGGCACGGAAAAACCCTCCGGGAGCGGGGATCAGGGCCGGCCGGCTTCTCTGTCGGTCAGACCCGGCCGGGTACGGTCCACCGGCCCCGGTCATCGTAGCGACGACTTGTCGGTTCGCTCGCGCGGGGTCCATCGGTGTGATCAAACAGGCACGGACGGGCTATCGCGCAGGCCGGAATCGCCGCATTACGGACGTAATCACGACCCGGAGTGTCGCGGTGTGAGCCCCTCGGCCAGCCGGAACGCCAGCCGGGCGCGGGCGAGCCGGCGCAGTTCGTCGGCGGCGACGACCCGTTCCTCCTCCGGTTCGTTGCCGAGACGTGACCGGATGCCGGCCAGAACCTGGTCGAGCCGCTCCCCGGGACGCACTCCGTCGAGGCTGATCACGAACGCGTGTCCGAAGCTGCTCTCGTACGCGGCGTGGGCGGCCCGCAGCGCCGTCCGCGCCGCCGGCGGCGCCCCGGGGTGCGGCAGGGCGGAGGACTCGGCGGCCAGGGCCGTGTCGAGCTCGGCCCGCGACAGGTCGTATCCGGCCTCGTCGGCGGCGGCGAGCAGGGCGTCCACCGTCGGGTACGGGCGGTGCGCCGCCACGCGTTCGGCCCAGCGGCGGCTGTGGCAGCAGGAGAGCAGCAGGGCCTCGGCCTCGGCGGGCGTGGCCGCGTTGAACCCGACGAGACCGCCGGTGTGCCGGGGGTGGGTCTGCTGGGCAGGTATCGCAGGCGTGTCCGCGGAGCCCGGCTTCCGGCAGGGGGCGTGCGTGTCGCTGGTCAGCGTGGGCTCCGGTACTCCGGGACGGGTGGGGTGGGCGTGACGCAACGTTATCGACGGGATGAGGGAAGTGTCCGACGGATGCGCGAATTTCACCCGGAAGGGAGAGTTTCGGAACATGTGATGGACGAACGAATTCCGGTCCGCCGGGGAACCGGGCCGGGATCCCGCCCCCGCTCCGTCCCCCGATTGGCCGGACCGCCGTCCGTACGGGAGGATTCCGAATGATGCGGTACTCCCTTCGGGGGTCCCACCGGGGCCCCGCGCTGATGGCGACCGCGGTGGCGCTGGCCACCGTGGCGGCCTGCTCCGGCGGATCCCCGTCAGGGCCCTCCGCCCCGTCCGCCCCGTCCTCCCCGGGCGCCTCGGCGAGCACGGCGCCCACGAGCGCCCCGCCGCCGCCCAGCCCCACCCCGACGCCCACCAAGGCCTACCCCCTCTCCAGCGCGCCGCGGACCGTCCCCGCCGTGCGCGCCCACGAGGCCGCCCGCGGTCCCGGCTGGAAGCCGGGGCCCACCGGCGGGGTCGTCATCGCCGCCGGCAGCGCGGGTCTCGCCGACGAGGGGAAGCTGATAGCCGGGGAGCTCGGCATCCCGTACCGGGGAGCCGTCGCCGCCGGGCCCGGGGACGTCGAGCTGGCCCTCGGCGGGTCGGGCGCGCCCGAGTCGTACTCCCTCGCCGTCCGGGGCGACCGGGTGCGGATCAGCGGTCCCGACGAGGCCGGGGTCTTCTACGGCACCCGCACCCTCAAGCAGTCCGTGAAGGCCACCGGCGCCATGCCCGAGGGGACCGTCACCGACCGGCCCGCGAAGCCGCAGCGCGGCCTCATGGTGGACATCGCCCGCAAGTACTTCACGGCCGCCTGGCTGGAGGACCGCGTCCGGGAGATGGGCGACCTCAAGCTCAACCAGCTCGGCCTGCACTTCTCCGACGACCAGGGCTTCCGGATCCAGTCCGACAGCCACCCCGAGGTCGTCTCCGCCCAGCACCTCACCAAGGCCGAGGTGCGGCGGATCATCGCGCTCGCGGCGAGCCGCCACATCACCGTGATCCCCGAGATCGACTCGCCGGGACACCTCGGCGCCGTCATCGCCGCCCACCCCGACCTCCAGCTCGTCAGCGCGAGCGGCCGCGCCCCGCGCGGGACCGTCGACATCGCGAACCCGGCCTCGGCGAAGATCGTCGACGAGCTGCTGCGCGAGTACACCGGGCTCTTCCCGGGGGCGTACTGGCACCTCGGCGCCGACGAGTACGTCGCCCTCATGTCGAAGAACCCCGAGGCGAGCTACCCGAAGCTGGCGCGGGCCGCGGTCGCGAAGTACGGGCCCTCCGCCCGCGTCCAGGACCTCGCCACCGGCTGGCTCAACGACCGCGCGGCCGTCGTCCGGCCCACCGGCAAGACCCTCAAGGCCTGGAACGACGGCTTCTTCACCGGCGGGGTGGTGAGCCCGGCCGAGGACCTGGAGGTCGAGTACTGGACGGGCCGCGAGATCGGTGCCCGGCTGCCCGTGTCGTACCTGAGCGAGGGCCGCAAGGTGGTCAACCTCAACGACGACTACCTCTACTACATCCTGGGCGAGCCCAATAACTTCCCGTACCCCACGGGCCGCCGGATCTACGAGCAGTGGACCCCCCGCGTCCTGCGCGGCTCCACCCCCGTGCCGGCGAAGTACGACGCCCGGATCCTCGGCGGCCGGCTCGCCGTCTGGTGCGACCTGTCGCGGGCCCAGACCCAGGCGCAGGTGGCGGCCGGCATCCGGCTGCCCCTCGCGGCACTCGCCCAGAAGGTGTGGGACCCGGAGAAACCGCCCCTGACCTGGGAGCAGTTCAAGGCGCTCGCGGCGAAGGTGCGCTGAGCACCGCCGTGGACGCGGTCGAACCCGATCGCGTACGTTCCCCCGGCGACGGCCATCGGGCCGCCGCGCGTTCCTGGGGGGAACCAGTTGCTCACACTCAAGAGCCCGAACGGCCTGGCGAAAGCGGTCGTGGTCCTGCTCGCGGCGAACGTCGTCTTCGACGTCCTGCTCGGCGCGTTCGACGTCCGCGACCTGCTGGCCGACGAGACGGTCCCGTACGACGTGGACGCACTCGGACCGCTGGACTGGGTCATCGCCTCCGGTCTCTCCTTCATGGTGTTCCTGGCGACCGCGACCGTCTTCGTCATGTGGTTCCACCGGTTGCGGAGGAACGCCGAGATCTGGGCCCCCGACCTGCACACCCGTACGCCGGGGTACGCCGTCGGCTGCTGGTTCATCCCGTTCGGGAACCTCTGGATCCCGCGGTCGATCGCCGTCGGGATCTGGCGAGCCAGCCGCTGGGAGCCGTACGCCGCCGACGGCAGGGGCGAGCTGCGGCTGCTCAACGGCTGGTGGGCGTGCTGGGTCGTGGGCACGCTGGTCAACTGGGTCTCCGGCCAGATGTACAAGACGGCGGAGACCGCCGGGACGTGGGTCATGGCGACGCGGTGGTCCCTCGTGGGCTACGTCCTCGACGCCGTCGCCGCCGTCCTCGCCATCCTCGTCGTCCGGCGTCTGACCTCTATGCAGCACACCAAGGCCACTGGCATGATTCCGGCCGCGCAGTGACGAAAAGGCGCCACCCGGCGCAGTAGTGGAAGTACTGCGTCCGCATCGGGTGGCGAGGAGGCGTCCATGACGTCGGGGAACGGCCGGAGCCTGCTGGAACTGATCGACGGGGCCGACGAGCGAGGGCTGGCCGCGGCCGGTCTCGCCTGCCTGGACCGCTGCCTGCCGCTGCTCGCCCCCGACGGGGGCGACGCGCTGCGGCCGGTGTGGGCGGCCGTCGCCCGCGGCGACGGAGCGGCCTGGGGCGAGGCCGTCGCCAAGGCCCGGGTGGAGCTCGACGCCGACGGCACGCCGGACGCCGCGGCCGTCCGCGGGATGCTGGCGGACGCCCCGGCCGCCTGGACGGCCGAGACCCTGCGCGCCTGGGCCGGTGGATGCTCCGTCACCGCCCTCGCCCTGCACGGCCGGTACGACGCCGCCGGGGTGCCCGACGGCCTCGTCGACCGCTGCCGGGGCGGGGACGCCGACGGCGCGGGCCCGCTGCTCGCCGGGGAGCTCCGCAGGCAGCAGGCCGTCCTCGAATCGGTCGCCCACGGCCCGACCGGACTGCGCCGGGCGCGCGAGCTCTCCGTCGAGGGCGGCCGGGTGCTGCGCGCGGTCGTCTCGCGCCGGGCCCGCACCGCCTGAGGGGGCGCTACTCCGAAGCCGCCGGCGCCTGGATCGCGATCGAGGCGATGGTCTCCGCGATCTCCCGCTCCGCCGTGGCCTTGTCCAGGCCGAGGCCGCTCAGCACGCCCTCGCCGTCCTCGTGCTCCAGGAGGGCCAGCAGGATGTGCTCGGTGCCGACGTAGTTGTGGCCGAGGCGCAGGGCCTCGCGGAACGTCAGCTCCAGGACCTTCTTCGCCGCCGCGTCGTACGGGACGAGCGCGGGCACCTCGGCGGCGGCCGGCGGCAGGGTCGCCGCGACGGCCTCGCGGACCCGGTCGAGGGTCACGCCCTGCGCGGTGATCCAGAGCGCCGCGAGCCCCTCGGGTTCGGCGAGCAGGCCGAGGGCCAGGTGCGCCGGGAGGGTCTCGGCGTTGCCGGCTGCCGTGGCCTCGTTCTGCGCGGCCATGACGACGTTCCGCGCCCGGGGGGTGAAGCGGCTGAACCCGGCGTTCGGGTCCATCTTCTCCGCGTCCGGTTCCTTGGGGACGAAACGCTTCTGGGCCGCCTGGCGGGTGACGCCCATGCTGCGGCCGATGTCGGTCCAGGAGGCGCCGGAGCGCCGGGCCTGGTCCACGAAGTGGCCGATGAGGTGGTCGGCGACATCGCCGAGGTGGTCCGCCGCGATGACGGCGCCGGAGAGCTGCTCCAGTGCGTCGGGGTGGACCTTCTTGATCGCTTCGATGAGCTCGTCGAGACGGACAGGGACATTCAGGCCGACTGGATTCGTCATGAGGCAACCGTAGGTTGACACCCTTCGCACTGTCAACCGTCGGTTGACAGTGCGAAGGGTGCAGTTCGCCCAAGGGCGGAGACGGGTCGCGAAAGGGAGGGAAACGAGAAAAAGGGAGGGAAAAGGGAGACGACCGGGGCCGCCACCCCCCACAGGAGAGGCCCCGGTCGTCATCCACGGAGCCGCAGCACGGCTCCGTATTCCATACAGCGCCACCCGTGCGTTTTCTGTCACACCGCACGTGCACCCGCACGTACGCCGCGAGGCGTCGCTGAAGGTTTCAAGTTGTACAAAGACCCCGGACCGCGTGGACGCGGTGCCGCGACACGACGTAGCGTGCAGGTGCGCGAGGCAGTGTGGCGGTCGTGACCAGCCGCGGCGCCGCGACCGACGCGACCGACGAACAGGGTTTGGGGAGTGCTGGGGGACGACGCGGAGCTGACGGCCGCGGTGCACGCTGCGCAGGACGGGGACGAGAACGCGTTCCGGACTGTGTATCGCGCCGTGCACCCCCGGTTGCTCGGCTACATACGGACACTGGTCGGCGAAGCCGACGCCGAGGACGTCGCCTCGGAGTCGTGGCTCCAGATCGCGCGCGACCTCGACCGGTTCGACGGCGACGCCGACCGCTTCCGCGGCTGGGCCGCCCGGATCGCGCGCAACCGCGCCCTCGACCACATCCGGATGCGCGGCAGACGCCCCGCGTCCGGCGGCGACGAGACCGAACTGACGGACAAGCCCGCCGACTCCGACACCGCCGGCGAGGCCCTGGAGGCCCTGGCCACCGGCCACACCATGCGACTCATAGCCCAGCTCCCGCAGGACCAGGCCGAGGCCGTCGTGCTGCGCGTCGTCGTCGGCCTGGACGCCAAGAGCGCCGCCGACACCCTGGGCAAACGCCCCGGCGCGGTCCGCACGGCCGCACACCGCGGCCTCAAGAAACTCGCCGAGCTCCTCGGGGTCGACGGTGTGACGGACGGGTCGGCAGAGGCGGTCGGGGCGGTCGTCCCCCTGGACGGTGTCCCTCCGCAACGCGGCCGCGGACCGGGGCCCGTGGCCCCCGGCGGTGTGACGCAATCACGTCCGCGTACGCAGAAGGACATGTGATGGCCGACGAGCGGTACCAGTGGCTCGACCAGGACGCCGCGGAGCAGCTGCTCCGCGGCGAACCGGTCGATGCCGCCGACGACCACGCGCGCGGCCAGGCGGAACGTCTCTCCGAGGCCCTCGGCGCGGCTCGCGCCCAGGCCGCCGCCCCGGTCGCGGGCACCGAACTCCCGGGTGAGGCGGCGGCCCTCGCCGCCTTCCGCGCCGCCCGCGCCGCCACCCCCGCCGGGGTGGGCGCCGGAGCGGCCGACCGCATCGAGCTCGGCCGGGTGCGGCTCGCCCCCGTCGCCGCACCGGCGCGCCGCTGGGGACGTTCCCTGCGCTACGGGCTGGCCGCCGCGGTCGCCGCCGTCACGGTCGGCGGCGTCGCCGTCGCCGCAGGCACCGGCGTCCTGCCCCTGGTGGGCCCCGCGCCCGCGAGCTCCGTGACCGCGGGCGAGTCCCCGGACCCGCTCGTCTCGAAGGAGCCCGGCATACGCCAGGACCCCGAGGCACCCCCGACCGGACCGGGCGGCGGTGACGGCACGCCCGGCGTGTCCCCCTCCGCCGGCACGACCGCGCCCTCCACCCAGGGCCCGGACGGAGACGGCACGTCCACTCCGGAGCCCGGCAGGACCACCACGGACACGGGTTCGACGGGCAAGGGCGACACCGGAGCCACCGGCGGCACCGCGGGCACCGACCTCCGGAGCAAGAAGATCAAGGCCTGCCGGGACTACCGGGCCGGAAAGCTCGACATCGCCGGCCGGGACCGGCTCACCCGGGACCTGCGGAACGGCGACACCCTCCGCCGCTACTGCGACCGGATCCTCGCCGGCGGCACCGGAGCCTCCGGCGGCACCGACGCGCCCAAGGGCGGCACCAAGGACACCTCCGACGGCGACACCAAGGACGAGGACCGAGACGGCTCCGGCGACACCGGCCGCGACGGGAAGGGCCGCGACGGGAACGACGCCGCCGGGTCCGGCGACGCCCGGAACGGCGGCGGCCGCGACTCCGCCCCGCTCTCGGCCGCCCTGCCCCTCGGGTCTCCCACCGGAACGGACACCGGGATCACGGCCCGGATCACGGCCGGAACACCCGCCGGAATCACCGCCCAGGCACGCGTCCCGCTGCCGGTGTAACACTTCTCGGCCCGTCGGCGCAGTATGGAATGTGCCGACTGGTCATCGGCCGCGCAGTGAGCCGGGGTTCCCCCCGTACCTACGGCTCCGCGCACCCGGCGCGGGTGGGACACGTTCCCCCGGTCCCACCCGCGCCCCTTCTTCCTCCCGCTCGGCCTACCAGTGGACGACGACCTTGTCGCCGACCTTCACCTCATCGAAGAGGGCCGAGAGCTTCGCCCGGTCCCGGACGTTGACGCAGCCGTGCGAGGCGCCGTTGTAGCCGCGGGCCGCGAAGTCCGCCGAGTAGTGCACGGCCTGGCCGCGGCTGAAGAACATCGCGTACGGCATGGGCGTGTGGTAGATCGTCGACGTCCACTCCCTCGCCTTCCACTCGACCTTGAAGAGGCCCTCCCGGGTCGGGGTGTTCTCCGAACCGAAGCGGACGTCCAGCGACGAGACGACCTTGCCGTCGATCATCCAGGCGAGGGTCCGGCTCTCCTTGCTGATGCACAGCACCCGGCCGGTCATGCACCGCGGGTCCGGGGTGTCCAGCTTGTTGGTGGTGGCGGGCTTCAGCTCGTCGGCGGTCGGCTTCCGGGTCAGCGAGACCAGCCGCTGCCAGGTCGCCTCGTCGACCGACCCCGTCTCCGGCAGCCCCCGCCGCTTCTGGAACCTCTCGACCGCGCCCGCGGTCATCTTCCCGTAGAACCCCGTCGGGGCCCGGTCGAAGAAGTCGAGCTGCCGCAGCCGCGCCTGGAGCTCGCGGACCTGCTCGTTCTCGTCGCCGTCGGCCATCAGGGGCTTGGGCGCGGGCGTGCCGGTGGAGGGCGTGGCGGTGGGGGACGGCGGCTTGCCGTCCGTGCCGGGGGAGGACGTCCCTGGCGCGGTCCCGGGCGTGGCCGACGTCGTTGCGGGCGCCCGCGTCGGGCCCGCGGTGTCGCCGCCACCGACCGCGTCGGGCGTACAGCCCGCGGCGAGCGCCACCGCTGCCGCTGCCAGCGCCACCCTGCGCAGGACGGTGCCGCGCACGGCGGTTCTGCCTATGACGGACGAAGTCCGCTTCATCTTTTCCCCCCGGGATGAGTCGTGTGTACCTACCTAGGGATGCTTCCCGCGCGTGTGCGGTTGCGCACCCGTGCCACGAACCGCGCATGCTGTGAGGAAGGTCCCGGCGTGCTGCTCTCCATGGCCCGCACGCCCGCGGCTACAGTCCGCCGCGAGGGTCCGTACCGCTGAGTAGCAGGTCTATCGGAAGGCACAACGCATGGCGCGCGAGTCTGAGTCGGGGCTGCCGATCGAGCCGGTCTACGGGCCGGACGCCCTGGACGGATGGGATCCCGACCGGAAGCTGGGCGAGCCCGGCGCGTACCCCTTCACCCGTGGCGTGTACCCGTCGATGTACACCGGCCGGCCCTGGACCATGCGGCAGTACGCGGGCTTCGGTACCGCCGTCGAGTCCAACGCCCGCTACAAGCAGCTCATCGCCAACGGCACCACGGGCCTGTCGGTCGCCTTCGACCTGCCGACCCAGATGGGCCACGACTCCGACGCCCCGATCGCGCACGGCGAGGTCGGCAAGGTCGGCGTCGCGATCGACTCGATCGACGACATGCGCGTCCTGTTCGACGGGATCCCGCTGGACCAGGTCTCCACGTCGATGACGATCAATGCCCCCGGCGCCCTCCTGCTGCTCCTCTACCAACTCGTCGGCGAGGAGCAGGGCGTGCCGGCGGACCAGCTGACCGGCACGATCCAGAACGACGTGCTCAAGGAGTACATCGCCCGCGGCACCTACATCTTCCCGCCGAAGCCCTCGCTGCGGCTGATCGCGGACATCTTCAAGTACTGCCGGGCCGAGATCCCGAAGTGGAACACCATCTCGATCTCCGGCTACCACATGGCCGAGGCCGGTGCCTCGCCCGCGCAGGAGATCGCGTTCACCCTCGCCGACGGCATCGAGTACGTCCGCACCGCGGTCGCCGCCGGCATGGACGTCGACGACTTCGCGCCGCGGCTCTCCTTCTTCTTCGTGGCCCGCACGACGATCCTGGAGGAGGTCGCGAAGTTCCGGGCCGCCCGCCGGATCTGGGCGCGGGTGATGAGGGACGAGTTCGGCGCGAAGAACCCCAAGTCGCTGATGCTCCGCTTCCACACCCAGACCGCGGGCGTGCAGCTCACCGCCCAGCAGCCCGAGGTCAACCTCGTACGGGTCGCCGTCCAGGGCCTCGCCGCCGTCCTCGGCGGCACGCAGTCGCTGCACACCAACTCCTTCGACGAGGCCATCGCCCTGCCGACGGACAAGTCCGCCCGCCTCGCCCTGCGCACCCAGCAGGTCCTCGCCTACGAGACCGACGTCACCGCCACCGTCGACCCGTTCGCCGGCAGCTACGTCGTCGAGAAGATGACCGACGACGTCGAGGCCGCCGCCCTGGAACTGATGGCCCGGGTCGAGGACATGGGCGGCGCGGTCAGCGCGATCGAGCGCGGCTTCCAGAAGAACGAGATCGAGCGCTCCGCCTACCGGATCGCCCAGGAGACCGACAGCGGCGAACGGGTCGTCGTCGGCGTCAACCGCTACACGATCGACGTCGAGGAACCCTACGAACCGCTGCGCGTCGACCCCGCGATCGAGGCCCAGCAGGCCGACCGGCTCGCCGGGCTCCGCGCCGAACGCGACCAGCCCGCCGTCGACGCGGCCCTCACCGCGCTCAAGAAGGCCGCGGAAGGCACGGACAACGTCCTGTACCCGATGAAGGACGCCCTCAAGGCACGGGCCACCGTCGGCGAGGTCTGCAACGCCCTGCGCGAGGTCTGGGGCACCTACGTCCCCACCGACGCGTTCTGAGCCGACACCGGACCACCGGGCCACCGGACCACATAGACACAGGTCACAGCGGAGTGTCGCAATGGTGTGCGACACTCCGCACCATGCTGGGTGTCACCGATCTGCCGACCTATCTCGCGGGCGTCGTCCTCATCGTCCTCCTCCCGGGGCCGAACTCGCTCTACGTGCTGTCCGTGGCCGCCCGCAAGGGCACCCGGACCGGATACAAGGCCGCCGCCGGGGTGTTCACCGGCGACGCGATCCTGATGACGCTGGCCGCGCTCGGCGCCGCGTCGCTGCTCCAGACGACCCCGCTCCTCTTCACGATCGTCAAGTACGCGGGCGCCGGCTACCTCACCTGGATGGCGATCGGCATGCTGCGCGCCGCGTGGAGCACGTGGCGCTCCCGGGGCGAGACGGCCGCCGCGGAGACCGAGGAGTCCCCGGCCGTGGGCGCCGGCGAGAACCCGTACCGCCGCGCACTGCTCATCAGCATCTTCAACCCCAAGGCGATCCTCTTCCTGATCTCCTTCTTCGTGCAGTTCGTGGACCCCGGCTACGCCTACCCGGCGTTCTCGTTCCTCGTCCTCGGCACGATCCTCCAGGTCGGCAGCTTCCTCTACCTGACCGCCCTGATATTCGGCGGCACCCGGCTCGCCGCCGCCTTCCGCCGCCGCAAGCGGCTCTCCGCCGGCGCGACCTCGGCGGCCGGCGCGCTCTTCCTCGGCTTCGCGGCGAAGCTCTCGCTCAGCAGCGCCGTCTGACGTTTGACCCTGACACCGTGTGAGGGCGTTCCGTAGGAGTCGTCATGTTCACCATCGGAGACTTCGCCCGGCACGGGCGGGTGTCGGTCCGGATGCTGCGGCACTACGACGCCATCGGACTGCTGCACCCGGCCCGGGTCGACCCCTTCACGGGCTACCGCCACTACACGGCGGACCAGCTCGCCCGGCTCAACCGCGTCATCGCGCTCAAGGACCTCGGCTTCACCCTCGAACAGGTGGGGGCCATCCTCGACGAGCAGGTCGACGCGCACGAGCTGCGGGGGATGCTGCGCCTGCGCCAGGCCGAGCTGGAATCGGCCGTGACGGAGGCGCGGGCCCGGCTCGCCCAGGTCGGCGCGCGGCTCCGAGCCATCGAGAGCGAGGGACGCATGTCCACCCAGGACGTCGTCGTCAAGAAGATCCCCGCCGTGCGGATCGCCGAGCTGAGCGCGGTCGCCGCGAGCTTCGGCCCGCAGGACATCACCCCGGTCATCGGGCCGCTGTACGACGAGCTGTGCGGCCGCCTGACGGCCGCGGGCGTCACCGGCTTCGGCCCGGGCATCGCGTACTACGAGGACGCGGGCGAGGGGAACGGCTCGGTCGTCGTGCACGCCGGCACGACCGTCCCCGAGGGAACCGCCGTCGAGGGCGTCGACGTGCTCGTCCTGCCCGGCATCGAGGAGGCGGCCACCATCGTCCACCGCGGGTCGATGGACGCGATCCTGCCGACCGCGCAGACCCTCGCCGCCTGGATCGACACCAACGGCTACACCTCCGCCGGGTACGCCCGCGAGCTGTACCTGGAGTGCCCGGAGGACCAGGCGGGCTGGGTGACCGAGCTCCAGGAGCCGGTCGGCCGCGCCTGATCCCCCCCGGGCCGCGCCTGATCCCCCGGCCCTGCCCGGAGCTACCGCTTCAGCGCCCTGCGCAGGCGCAGCGCGCGCCGGGCGAGCCGGCGGACCTTCGGGTGCCGGGGGAGGGGGAGGCCGCCGGGGAGGCCGAGGACGGTGAGGCGGCGGCGGGTGAAGTGGTGCCGGGTGTGCGCGGCGAGCGGACCCGACAGGTGCCGTACCGCCGCCTCCCGCAGCTCCGGCCGGATCTTCGGCTGCATGGCGAAGCCGACCGCCGCGACCAGGTCGTTCAGCTGCTCCGTGCCGACCTCCGCGTCGTCGTCCCCGCGCTCCAGGGGCGGGACGACCGTGTCCACCACGGTCAGGGGGACCCGGTTGCTGTTCTGGTACGGGGTGAGCCGCGTGAGCAGGGTGCGCGTGCCGACCCGGGCGACCGGCAGCCCGTAGAAGGTGTGCGCGGTGAGGAGCGCGGTGGAGAAGCAGCCGACGACGAGCGCGGGCCGCAGCTCGCGGTAGAGCACTTCGGCGAGCACGGGCCGGTGCTCGACGGCCAGTTCGGCGCCGAGCTCCTCCGCCGCGCGCACCAGCGTCCGCGACCAGGCGTCCGGGGCCGTCGGGTGCGGCTTGAAGACGAGCCTGCGGTGGCCGCGGGCGACGGCGCCCCGCACCATCCGCAGGTGCAGCTCCTCCTCCTCGGCGACGGTCAGCAGGTCGAGCGCCGCCAGGTACTGGCCGAGCAGCAGCGCCGGCCCGTCGCCCTCGGCGGCGGGGCCCGGAGCGGCTTCCGCCAGCTCCTCGACGCACTTCGTGAACGCCTCCGTCGGTACGGTCTCGGCCACCGCCCCGAACTCGGCGAGCAGCAGCGGCGCGAGCCCCGGCACGAGGTCCAGGTGGAGCAGCCGGTCCACCCGGCCGCCGATCAGCGGGTCGATCTTGTTGCGGGTCGGTCCGTAGCTCATCAGGCCGTCCGCGTACACGGTGATCGGCGCGTCGGGCAGCAGCTGGGCGACGGCGAGCGCGGGCGTCACCTGGAGGGACTCCAGGGCCAGCTCGATCCGGTCGTCGCCGAGCCCCCACAGCCGCCGCAGGTGGCGCTGGAGGAGCGGCAGGTCGCTCGCGCGGGGCGTCCAGCCGGCGGGGTGGAGCGGGGAGATCACCTCGTTCCAGGAGAGGACGTCGTCGAAGCGGCCGCGCAGCCGTGCGAAGCCCTCTGCCTCGTCCAGGGCGGGGGTCGTCTCCGGCACGGCCGCGTTGTTGGTGACGAGGAGGATCCGCCGGTCCGCGGGTCCGAAGCAGCCGCTGTCGAGCGCGGCGGCGAGCGTCACCGCGCCGTAGAGCGTCGAGGCGCAGAAGATCTGCGTGGTCCGGCGGGGCGTGGCCCGCGGACGCGTCGGGGTGCCGCTCACGCCGCCACCTCCGCGGAGGAGCCCGCACCGGCACCGGCACCGGAGCCCGTGCCGACGCCGGAGCCCGTACCCGTGCCGGAGGCCGTACCGGTGCCCGGTGTCGGGCCGGGGGGTGGGGCCGGGCGTCGGCGGCGCAGCCTGCGCAGGGTCGCGGCCCGGTCCGGGCCCATCGCGGGCAGGACCTCTTCGAGGACGTCCTGCGGCATCCGCCGCAGCGCGCCCGCGCTCATCGCCCTGAGCTGCCGTGCCACCTCGGGCTCGAACCGTTCGATCGATCCGATGTGATGGGAAATCACCGCACAATACGTGCGCACGGCTTTCGGGAGAAGCGCGTCGGCATCCCGGTCCTTCGCCGTTTCCTCGATCACCTGGTCGAATGCGCGGATGAAATCCAATTGCCGTACATCGCCGATCTGGGTGAGCGAGGTCGAAACGCCCCGCCGGTAGAAAACTCCGAGTTCGCCGACCGCGGCGAACGATTCCGCCTCGCGGTGCAGCCGCCAGATCCACGGCCGGTCCTCGGCGGTCCGCAGCCCGTGCGTGAAGTGCAGCAGGCCCCGGTCGAGGAGCCGCCGGTGGTAGATCCCCGCCCAGGCGTACGGGTAGTCGACGGAGGTCGTCCGGTGGGCCGGCAGGATCGCGTCCCTCGGCGCCAGCACCTCGCCGCGCCGGGGGACCGGCGCCCGCCGCACCGCGCGGGTGCGGCCGGTGACGGACACGTGGTCGGTGCGGAGGAAGTCGCAGCCGAGTTCCTCGGCGGCGGCGACCAGGCGGTCGTAGTGGCCGGGGGCCAGCCAGTCGTCCCCGTCGAGGAAGGCGACGTACTCGCCGCGGGCCGCGTCGAGGCCGGTGTTGCGGGCCGTGGCGAGGCCCTCGTTCCGCTCGTGCCGGAGCAGGACGGCGCCCGGCAGCTCGCGCGCGGCCCGGTCGAGGAGCTCCGGGGTCCCGTCCGACGAGCAGTCGTCGACCAGCAGGAACTCGAAGTCCTCCCGCGCGTTGGCACGCAGGCTCGTCAGGGTGTCGGGGGCGTATGTCTGCACGTTGAAGAACGGCACGACGACGGAGAGCTTGACCACGAGGCCGACGTTAGGCGCCGACCCGGCATTCCCACCGACCGGCGGGCGGATGTCCGGTGAACACCGGGCGGCGGACGGATTAACCGCCTTTACCGGCATCGGAATCCGGCTCCCGGATGACCGGAAATCGGGCCGCTTCAGAAGTCGGAGAGGCTCTGTTCACCCTTTGTTGCGGCCCAGTTGGGACGGAAAGCGGAATGCCCTTCTAGCGTCCTCGGCGTGCAAGGAAGCAACCGAGAAGCGGTACGGGTCGCCGTGCTCGCCGACTCCGACACCCGGTGGAAATGGGGCGCCCTCACCGCGCGCCGCATCACGACGGCGACCGCCGAACCCACCGGTTTCGTCCTGCGCGGACGGGCCACGCCCACCGCGCGCCAGCTCGCCGAGACCGGGGTCTCGAAGACCGCCCCGCGCGAGGTGACGGGCGCCGAGTTCCTGCGCGCGGTACGGGACGCGGAGCAGCGCGGCGAGGGATACGACCTCGTCGTCCTCTCCCTCGTCGGAGGCACCGTCCGGGCCGTCCTCCAGGGCCTGGCCGACCTGGACCTGGAGCGGCGCCCGGTGATCGTCACCGGCTACGTCGGCGTCGTCTACGAGAAGCTGACCGACGGCCTCCTGCTGCGCCACGGCGCCGACGTCGTCCTCGCCAACTCCCGCCACGACGCGGAACGCTTCCGCGCCGTCTACGCGGGCGTCGGCGCCGCGGCCGACCCGGTCGTCGAGGCCGCGCTGCCCTTCCTCGGCGGCGCCCCGTACGCCCCCGAGACCGGCCGCGACACCCTGGTCTTCGCCGCCCAGCCGTCCGTCCCCGCCACCCGGGCCGAACGCACTTACGTACTGCGGCGGTTGATCGAACACGCCCGCCTCCACCCCGGCCGCGAGGTGCTCCTCAAGCTCCGCTCGAAGCCCGGCGAACACACCACGCACCTGGAGGAGTTCCCGTACCAGAAGCTGGTCCGCGCACTCGACCCGCCCGCCAACTTCCGCCTCGTGTACGGGCACATGGGCGAGGTCCTCGACCGCACCGACCTCCTGGTCACCGTCTCCTCCACGGCCGCCCTCGAAGCCCTCCACCGGCGGATCCCCACCGCGATCCTCACCGACCTCGGGATCCGCGAGGCGCTCGGCAACCACCACTTCGTCGGCTCCGGCCTGCTGACCTCCTTCGACCGGCTCGACAAGGGGCTCGCCCCGACCCCCGACGAGACCTGGCTCGCCCGGCAGGGCGTGGCCTCCGACACCCCGTACGAGAAGGCCTTCGACGCCGCCCGCGAGCGGGTCGCCGAACTCCTCGCGCTGCCCGCGCGCCCCCCGATCACCCCCTACTACACCGCGGAGTCGGCCCCCGGCTACCTGCCCGGCATCCTCGCCCGCCACCGCCTGGACGTCACCGCGCCGGAACCCCGCGAGAGCGGACCGCGCCGGATCGTCCGGGAGGCCGCGCGGGGCGCGTACCGCCACGGCGTGCAGCGCATCGCCCCCGTCATCCGCCGCCTGGGAGAACTCTGATGCCCACGACACCCCCGCCGAACACCCCCACCGTGCTCGCCGTCGTCCCCGCCCGGGGCGGCTCCAAGGGCGTCCCCGCCAAGAACCTCGCCACGGTGGCCGGCGTCCCCCTGGTGGCCCGCGCCGTCCGCGCCTGCCTCGGCGCCCGCCCGGTCACCCACGTCGTGGTCTCCACCGACGACCCCGCCATCGCCGCGGCGGCCCGCACCGCCGGCGCCGAGGCCGTGCACCGCCCCGCCGAACTCGCGGGCGACACCGCCACCAGCGAGGCGGCCGTCCTGCACGCCATGGACGCCTTCGAGGCCACCCACGGCCGACCGGCCGACGTCGTCCTCCTCGTCCAGTGCACCAGCCCCTTCCTCACCTCCGCCGAGGTCGCCGAGACCGCCGACCGGATCACCTCGGGCGCCGCCGACACCGCCTTCACGGCCGCCCCCTCGCACGGCTTCCTCTGGCGCGACCCCCAGGACGGCGCGACGGGGGCCACCGGCGTCAACCACGACAAGGCGCACCGCCCCCGCCGCCAGGACCGGGAGCCCGAGTACCTGGAGACCGGCGCCGTCTACGCCATGGACGCCACCGGCTTCCGCACCCACGGGCACCGCTTCTTCGGCCGCACCGCGCTCGTCGTCACCGACCCCGCGCGGGTCCTGGAGATCGACGACCCGCACGACCTCGCCCGCGCCAAGGCCCTCGCGCCGCTCCTCGACGAACCCGCCACCCCGACCTTCGCCGACGTCGACGCCGTCGTCCTCGACTTCGACGGCACCCAGACCGACGACCGGGTCCACCTCGACGCCGAGGGCCGCGAGTTCGTCTCCGCCCACCGCGGCGACGGCCTCGGCATCGCCGCCCTGCGCCGCGCCGGACTCCCCGTCCTCATCCTCTCCACCGAACAGAACGCCGTCGTCGCCGCCCGCGCCCGCAAGCTCAGGATCCCCGTCCTGCACGGCATCGACCGCAAGGACCGGGCCCTGAAGGAGTGGTGCGACGCCGAGGGCATCGACCCCCAGCGCGTCCTCTACGCCGGCAACGACGTCAACGACCTGCCCTGCTTCCACCTCGTCGGCTGGCCCGTCGCCGTGAGCAGCGCCCACGACTCCGTACGGGCCGCGGCCCGCGCGGTCACCGTCACCCCCGGCGGCTCCGGAGCCATCCGCGAGATCGCCGCGTGGCTCCTCGGACCCGAGCTCGACACCCCCGCACGCACCACCACCGACTCGTAAGGAACGGCACCATGAACACCCGTCTGCGCACCTTCGGCGAGAAGACCGCCGGCCCCGGCCACTCCGTCTACGTCACCGGCGAGATCGGCATCAACCACAACGGCGAGCTCGACAACGCCCTCGCGCTGATCGACGTCGCCGCCGACGCCGGCTGCGACGCCGTCAAGTTCCAGAAGCGCACCCCGGAGATCTGCACCCCGCGCGACCAGTGGGACATCGAGCGGGACACCCCCTGGGGCCGCATGACGTACATCGACTACCGCCACCGCGTGGAGTTCGGCGAGGACGAGTACCGCGCCATCGACGAGCACTGCCGCAAGCGCGGCATCGACTGGTTCGCCTCCCCGTGGGACACCGAGGCCGTCGCCTTCCTGGAGAAGTTCGACGTCCCCGCCCACAAGGTCGCCTCCGCGTCCCTCACCGACGACGAGCTGCTCCGCGAGCTGCGCGCCACCGGCCGCACGGTCATCCTCTCCACGGGCATGTCCACCCCGAAGCAGATCCGGCACGCCGTCGAGGTCCTCGGCTCGGACAACATCCTGCTCTGCCACGCCACCTCGACCTACCCGGCCAAGGCCGAGGAGCTCAACCTCCGCGTCATCCAGACGCTCCAGGAGGAGTACCCGAACGTCCCGATCGGCTACTCCGGCCACGAGACCGGCCTCCAGACCACCCTGGCCGCCGTCGCCCTCGGCGCCGCCTTCGTCGAGCGCCACATCACCCTCGACCGCGCCATGTGGGGCTCCGACCAGGCCGCCTCCGTCGAGCCGCAGGGCCTCCAGCGCCTCGTCCGCGACATCCGCACCATCGAGACGGCCCTCGGCGACGGCGTCAAGAAGGTCTACGAGTCCGAGCTCGGCCCCATGAAGAAGCTCCGCCGGGTCCAGGGGCTCGTCGCCGCATGACCGGGCAGCTGGCGTTCGTCGAGAGCCCGGTCCAGCTCCTCAACGTCCTGGAGTGGGCGCACGCGCAGGCGCCCGCCGGCGAGCCCGCGGCGCCCCTCACGGTCGTCGTCCTCTCGCCGACCGACCCCATGTCGCGGGGCCAGCTGCGCCGGAT